>CALAPG010000266.1 GCA_937889485.1 uncultured Moraxella sp.
AAGCAAGGTTAAGGTGTTTGACATTACAAACCAATTTACCGCTATTGTCACCATCATTCATGCTGATGTTGACCTGTCCTACTTGTTCACGGCGGTCTTGGCGTTCTTCTCGCAGCGCTTTGAGGGCGCGGACTCGACCTTCATTACGGGTGCGGCGTGCTTTGATGCCTTGGCGAATCCACACTTCTTCTTCAGCCAGTTTTTTGTCAAAGTTGGCATTGGCTTTTTCTTCGGCAATCAATTGCTGTTCTTTGAGTTCTTGGTAGCGGGCATAGCCGCGCATGTTTTTGGATAAGCTATCTTGGGTGACGTCATAGCTACGCAAAATACCACGGTCAAGCTCAACAATACGGGTGGCAATTTTGTCTATAAATGAACGGTCGTGCGAGATAAATAGCAGTGTTAGACTTTGAGAGTTTAACAAAAACTGCTCAAGCCATTCGATGCTTTCAACATCTAGATGGTTGGTTGGTTCATCAAGTAATAGTACGTCAGGCTTGTTAATCAGTGCGCGCGCCAGTAATACACGGCGTTTACGTCCGCCCGATAGCTCGCTGATATCTGCCTCGCCATCTAGGTTCATCATTGATAGCATAGTTTGTACTTCGCGGTTTAAGTCCCAACCGTGTTTGTCATCGATTTGATGTTGTAAATCTGACATCCGCTCACAGGCGGTCATATCGCCATCGGCACATGACATACTGGCTATGTCATATTCCTTGAGCCATTGTGCGACATCGCCTGCGCCTGCCATCACAATATCTGCCACTTTGCCCGCCGTTTCGGGGATATCTTGTTCTAGCATCGCAATTTTGATGCTGCTATTGACGCTATAGTCGCCGCTGTCAGGCTTGATTTGTCCGCTAATGACTTTAAATAAGGTGGATTTGCCTTCACCATTACGCCCAATCAAACAAACGCGCTCGCCTTGTTCGATGTTAAAGTCGATGCCATCTAAAATAGGGGCAATACCAAATGCCAAATGAATATCTCGTAAATGAATTAACGCCATAAAGTTCTCAACAGGGTTAGTAAATGTTTGTATAATAACAAAATGGCGTTATTGTAGCAGAATTTGCTGGCGCGCATGGCGACAAAACAAGGGGGAAAGATATGATAAACAACAATGACTGGGCAGCCATTACCACCCAATTGAACGAAGACATGGCAGCACTGCAAACGCAGTTTGCGTTTATGGAAGATACCATTGATACGCTCAATGGGGTAATTACGCAACAAAGTCAACTGATTGCTGATCAGCAGCGACAATTACAGCTTATTTATCAAAAATTAGAAAGCCAAACGCAGGGTAGTCAAATTCAGCCGTTTGACTTGCTACATGATCGACCGCCACATTATTAGTAACAAGTTTTAAATAGCATGGTTTTTTGATAACGGATCACAAAAAAAATACCCGCAAAAACCAACAATTAAAAAACGCCATTAAAAAAGCCGCTATAACTCATGATAGCGGCTTTTTGCAGGTAAAATCACTTAATAATTATCATTTAATAATCACTGATAATTGATCATCAATCATTGAGTTCACGGGTTGGCAAAACATCTTTTATGGTGTCGCGTAGCTCGTGAAGCGCGGTGACGGTGGCGTCCCAGTCTAGGCAAGCATCGGTGATTGATTTGCCATACTCTAGTTTTGATAAGTCAGCGGTCAAGTCTTGGCGTCCGCCTTTGAGGTGGCTTTCTACCATCATGCCAATAATTGAGCGATTGCCGTTTTTGATTTGTTGGGCAATATTTTGGATGACCATCGGCTGTAAATAAGCGTCTTTATTGGAATTGGCATGGCTAGAATCTACCATAATTTTGCCCGATACTTTGCCTTTCGCCAGTTCATTTTCAGCTTGGGCAACCGCTGTGGCATCGTAGTTGGGTTTACCATTGCCGCCGCGTAACACTACGTGACCATAGGCGTTGCCTTTCGATTTGATGATAGAGACTTTACCATCAGCTGCCAATCCCAAAAAGCTATGCCCAAATTTTACCGCTTGCATGGCGTTGACTGCCACCGTCATGCCGCCATCCGTACCATTTTTAAAGCCAACAGGGCAAGAAAGTCCAGAGGACATCTCACGGTGAGTTTGGCTCTCGGTGGTACGTGCGCCAATTGCTGACCAGCTAATCAAATCTTGAATATATTGGGGAGTATTGGGGTCAAGTGCTTCAGTAGCACAGGGCAAGCCTTTTTCGTTAAGGTCTAATAACAATTGACGCGCCACATGTAAGCCTTTGTTGATGTCAAAGCTATCATTCATATCAGGATCATTGATAAGCCCTTTCCAGCCCACGGTGGTACGGGGTTTTTCAAAATAAACGCGCATCACGATATAGATAGTATCTTCTAATTCCTTTGCTAAGACGGCTAATTTGTCGGCATATTCATGCGCTGCCTTGATGTCATGGATTGAGCAAGGCCCGATGACCATCAACAAGCGTTTGTCTTTACCGTCAAGAATATTTTTGACAGTTTGGCGACCTTGGGTGACTGTTTCAATGGCTTTTTGGCTAAGGGGTAAGGCTGTTTTTAGTTCTGCAGGGGTGATTAAAGGCAAAATCGCGGCTAAGTTCACGTTGTCTACATCTGCAATGTCTGTTTGGGCAAAGGTGGTCATAATCTTCACATAATCATGTTAAATTTAAATAAACATAAACTATAAACTAAAAAAATACAGATGTCATCTGCTGATTGGCGATTGACAACGAACTTTTAGTTTTACCAATGATAAATATAATTTTCCCCCTATTTTGTATTTTAGGTACCCTATGACCAGACAATTTTTGGTGAACGTGAAAAAATAATGTCTGATTTCAAGCTTTTTGTATGACAAACTGGCAAATAAAGCACGTGCATGGTATGTTACTTTACCAAGTCTTATGCTGAAAAAAAATGCCACCAGCAACCCTTAGGTAGGCAAATAATAATCATAAATGCTTACGATATTTTGACCTTGAGATAGAGATGACCGTGACCAAGCCAACTTTAGACAATGCTAACCCCAATCTATCCGCTGCACAGGCACCCACCAGCCAGCCGCCGCGCTATCGCCCACTTACGATTGGGATTGTAGCAGGCGAGGTGTCAGGTGATGCGTTGGGGGCAGATTTGATGCGCCAGATGAATAATCTACGCGATGATATTATTTGGGTGGGTGTTGGCGGCGCGCAAATGCAAGCGGCAGGATTGTCTTCCGTGATTGACATGTCGCGGCTTTCGGTTATGGGTTTGGTGGAGGTAGTCAAGCATCTACCCAGCTTGTTTCGGGCGCGCGATGAGATTTTAACTGCGTTCGATGCCGCCAAAATTGATATGTTTGTGGGCATTGATGCGCCCGATTTCAACCTGCGCTTGGGAGCGCGGCTTAAGTTTGAGGGAGTTTATTGCGTACAATATGTGAGCCCATCGATTTGGGCATGGCGTGAAAACCGTATTCATAACATCAAAAAGTCGACGCATTTGGTGCTGTGTCTTTTTCCCTTTGAGCTGCCTGTGTACCAAAAACATGGGCACCCTGCCGTGTGTGTGGGGCATTCTTTACAAAAGACCATTGACCCCGCGTTAATGACCACACCAATGTTGGCGCTGCGCCGTGAGGTGATATGGCAAAACCCTGCATTTCATCAGTTTTTTGTTAAGCTTGGCGATGCACAAATGAGCCATTTAATCGCGGTGATGCCCGGTTCAAGGCGCGGTGAAATTGACGCAATTTTGCCAAAAATGTTACAGTCTATCAAAAAGCTGCTAATTATGGATAGCAAGCTCTGTTTTATCATCCCAACTGTGAATCAAAACCACTTGAACATTGTGGCACAGTATCTAGAGGCACAGCCAGCCGAGCTGCAGCAGCGCGTCACGGTTGGCTGCGATGAAGCGGTGGCAAATTTTAGCCAACAAGTCATGGCAATTTCTGACTTGGTGCTGCTTGCCTCAGGGACGGCAACCTTAGAAGCCATGCTACTGAACAAGCCGATGGTCGTGGTGTACTCCCTCAATAAAGCCACTTTTTGGTTGGCTAAAAAAATGGTTAAAGTGCCGTATGTGGCGCTGCCCAATATTTTGGCGGGACGAGAAATTGTGCCAGAGTTGCTACAAGAAGATGCCAACCCAGACAATATTTGCCGTGTGGTACAACAAACGCTAAAAGTAAAAAACTACAATGAACAGCTCAGAGACTTGCGCCAGACCTCCGTGTGGCTGCATGAACAAAGCAATGTCAACCCTGCCAATGCCATCATTGATGGCTGGCTTGAGTGGATTAAATAGCATCCATTCTGTGTTTTTGCTCACAAAAATTCAGGACAAATTTATGACAAGTGGGTGAGGTGCTTTGCTGTCACAAAGTTGGCAACCAATGCTGTCGCCTTAGTTCTTGCCTCAAGCACCGTCATAAAGGTATATGCTCCAATAAATTTACGGCTAATAAACATTAGCTCCTTGGGCGGCACACTAAAAGATTTTGAGGCAGCCGACTTGCCTGCTAGTTTGAGCACGCGGTTATGTAAATCACTATTTGCCCA
>CALAPG010000267.1 GCA_937889485.1 uncultured Moraxella sp.
AACCAACGGATGCCAGGATCAAAACCTGGTGCCTTACCAACTTGGCGATACCCCTGTATTAGAAGCGATATTTTAACCAAAACCCATAAAATTGCAAGCGGTTTTTGACAAAAAATCATAAATTTCACAAAAAATTAAAAAATTTGGCGATCGGGTGATCCACGAGCCAGAGTTTTTACGATATAGCTAGCGGCGGGTGCTTGATGTTGCCATGTGCTCAGCATGTCGGCAGGAACGTGACGGCTGCCCGTTAGCGGCAACGGTAAGAAAACACAGCTGCCAGAACCCGTCAGTCGTGGCGTGGTACCTGTCAGCGTCGATAAGCTTTTTAGATAAGTTAAAGCAGTTGCCACACTAGGTGCTAGTGCTTCTACCACAGGCTCGAACACATTACTAAACGCTGGGGACAAGATGTCACAAAAGTCTTGGCGCTGCTGGCTAAGACGGGTGTGGTCAAAGTGAGTGCAGTTGCGTTGTAGGTTGGGGTGCTGAAACAATGCAGCAGTATTGATGTGAGCATCGGGTTTTAGTAATAAAAATTGCTGTGACGGTAAGGTGATGGGTGTCAATATTTCCCCAATGCCTTCAGCGATGGCATCTTGTCCAAAAATAAAAATTGGAACATCCGCGCCCAAGCTGGCGCCAATTTGGCATAATTGTTTCTTATTGAGCCCCAATTGCCAAAGTGTGTTGAGCATCATTAAAGTAGTGGCACCGTTGGATGAACCGCCGCCTAAGCCTGCGCCCATGGGGATTTTTTTGTCGAGGTGTATGTCAATGAGTGGCAACTGCGCAATTTGTGCTTGCGTAAATAATGCGTTATTTTTGGCAAATGCCAGTAGTGCAGTGGCGGCTTTGACAATTAGATTGTCAGTGGGTTGCTCAGTGACGGGGTTGTCACTTACCAACTGGATAGGTAGATGGCTGCCTATCGCCTTATCCATGACGGTAAAGGTTAGGGTATCGTATAAATCAATCAGCCGAAACACGGTTTGTAGGTTATGATAACCATCGACGCGTTTGCCTGTGATATGCAAAAATAGATTGATTTTGGCAGGAGATTTTTGGGTGATTGCTAACATAGGCGGTGGCATCGGCTTGGAAAAATAATAAATACCCTGAGCGGGTAATTACAGGGTGAAACGTGGCTCAACTACAAGAAACCGCGGCAAGTTAAAGCCGCCCAAAACCAAAAACCCCAGCCACGACTGAGGTTTTAGTTTTCAAATATATTTCATTAAATGAAAAGACTATTTATTTTGAAACCAAGAATCTGCACGGCTGCGAGCAGTGGCAATGTCTTGTGACGACAAGTTTAATGCCAATTGACCGATTTTGCTTTGTGCGCGGGTGCGTACTTGGTCAGATAGCATGCCATCACGCGCTGCTAGGTCATACCATTTATAGGCATCAACCAGTTTACGCTCTTTTTCATCGAGCATGGCAAGCGTGTAACTGGCGCGATTATCGCCCAATTTTGCCGCTTTTTCTAGCCAATAGCGCGCTTGCTGTGCATTTGGTTGCACGCCTTCACCACGGATATACATCATGGCTAAGTTGAGCTGTGCGGGTGCGATGTCTTGTTTGGCAGCGGTGGTATACCACTGAATGGCTTGCTGAAAGTTTTGCTGAAGACCTAGACCTTTGTGGTAGCGTTTGGCTAAAAAGAATTGGGCTTGTTGGTTGCCTGCTTTGGCTTGAGAAAGTAAATCATTGGGGGACATGATGTCAAAACGAGAGGTATCTAGTGGAATATTGGCGACTAAATCGGCACTGGCAACGCCCGAAAATCCCAAAAAAGTTGTCAGTAACGCGGCTTTTAATAGCTTCATAATCCACTCCTATCACAAGTCTTGGTTAACCTAGAAGGCTTGTTGTATTTGTACATGATATTAAGTTTATTTAAACAAAACGAAAACTTGGCAATGGCGCATTATTGCCTAAGATGGGTGATGTTTAAATCAGTTAACATGAAAATTTGATGTTTTTAGGTTAACACTGTTTGGATTAGGTTTCAAATAAATAAGTGTACGTGTTAACACTTGTTACAATATTTTTGTTATGTAACTTGACAGGCGTCCATTAATGTCGTGCTACTAACTGTGCTAGGCTTTAGACGCTGTATCAAGGGATAAAATAGATTAAAAAAACTTATCAAATACTCCCTAATAATTGACTTTGGCAAATATAATTTAGTCCTTGGTGACCCGATAGATTGCCACGTCAGCAAGGAGGTTGGGGTTTTTACGAATAATCTGTGCCAGTGCCCATGGGTAGGGTTTTTCGCTCTCTTGCACGGCAAAGCGATTGAGGATGGTAATGGCATTGTCTTTACACAGTTTTTCAAAATCTTTAAAGGTGCAAAGGTGAATGTTGGGCGTGTTGTACCAAGCATAGGGCAGTGCTTCGCTCATCGGCATTTTACCTTTAATGCCCAAATGAATGCGGTTTTGCCAGTGCGCAAAGTTTGGGAAGGTAACAATCACCTCTTTACCCACACGTAACATATCTAGCAGCAGCTGATCGGGCTCTTTGACGGCTTGAAGGGCACGCGCCATCACTACGGTGTCGAAACTTTGCGTGGCAAAGCGGGCGAGTCCGTCGTTGAGGTCTTGCTCAATGACATTGACGCCTTTGTTGATGCATTCATTAATTTTGTCTTGGTCAATCTCAATGCCATAGCCAAATACGCCCAGCTGGCGTTGCAGGTGGGCAAGTAAATCACCATTGCCACAGCCCAAATCTAAAACTTTGGCGTGGGGTTTGATCCAGCCTTCAGCAAGTTGGTGGTCGATTTTCATCATTTCTCCTGTGGGATGAAAACCCTGCGAATTGAGGGCAGGGCGGGCGTGCCATATGTTATTTAGTGATTGTTTTCTCACATGTTTAATTAATTTTTTACCATTGCACAGTCAAACAATTAGGCAGTCAAAAAGTTAGGCAGTCAAAAAATTAAATACCGCTTGGCGATAGGTGGGAATATCAAATAAAAATGAATCATGACCGTATGGTGCGTCAATATTGATATAACTCACCGCTTTGCCATTGGCGATTAAGGCGTCAACAATTTCTTGGCTACGCTCAGGCGCAAAGCGCCAATCGGTGGTAAATGAAACGACCAAAAACTGACATACCGTGTTTTTGAGTGCCTGTCGAACCGCTTCTGCTTCTGATAATGATGCATCGATGATGGCGCCCTCTTTGTCCAAATTTCTGGCAGGGTCAAAATAGTCGAGTGCTTTGGTCATGAGTAAATACGTATTGGCATCAAAACGCTCACTAAACTGTTCACCTTGATAGCGTAAGTAACTTTCTACTTGAAACTCTACGTCATAATTAAACATCAATTTGCCAGACTTTAGGTCGCGCCCAAATTTGACACGCATGGCTTCATCCGTCAAATAGGTAATATGCCCCACCATACGAGCAAGGATTAAGCCGCGTTTGGGAATTTTACCTTGCTCAAGATAGCGACCTTCACAAAAATCAGGGTCTGATAATATAGACTGGCGCGCTACTTCATTAAAAGCGATATTTTGTGCCGAAAGTTTGGGCGTACTTGCAATAACCACGCAGCGTTTTAGGCGTGTGGGGTAGTCGATTGACCATTGTAAGGCTTGCATACCGCCCATCGAACCGCCGACAATCGCGTGCCATATCTCAATGCCAAGATAATCAGCGAGCATCACTTGGGTTTTGACCCAATCTTTGACCGTGACGAGTGGAAAATCAGGCCCATAGGGTTTGCCTGTTTCTGGGTTGGTGCTGGTAGGACCAGTCGAACCATAACAGCTACCAATGTTGTTGAGACACACCACAAAAAAACGGTTGGTATCAATCGCTTTATTAGGGCCAATAAAATTATCCCACCAGCCAGCTTTTTTGTCGGTGGCGCTATGGTAGCCTGCGGCGTGATGACTGCCTGACAGTGCGTGGCAAATGAGCACCGCGTTGGAATGATCGGCATTTAGGGTGCCATACGTTTCAATCATCAAATCAAAAAAAGGTAAAGTACGATGACACTCTAGCGTAAGCGGTGTGGCAAAATGGATTTTTTGCGGCGCCACGATGCCCACCGTGTTTCCTGCTGATTGGACAAAACTTACGGGCGTGTCATCCTCAAAATTTTTGGGTACGCTGATT
This sequence comes from uncultured Moraxella sp., assembly GCA_937889485.1. Classification (GTDB taxonomy): domain Bacteria; phylum Pseudomonadota; class Gammaproteobacteria; order Pseudomonadales; family Moraxellaceae; genus Faucicola. The sequence continues at coordinate 4,144 of CALAPG010000267.1, forward strand.
TCAGCCTCAGGTACTATTTTATTGTGTGGTTTGTGCTGCTGTCTGCTCACCCGTATTCTCACTACTTTTTGATTGGTAAAAGGTTCAACTTCTGGTTATTGTAAGGGTTTATCTCAGTGACTACAACCATCATAAGTTGCTAGTGGTGCTAAGCGCATTAATCCGCAATCACTTAGCTATGCGCTGACAAAATAGAGGCGTCTTAGTACAATATTTATAAAGCCTGACGCTTTCAACAAAAAATATGCTACTCTAATCAAAAAAATCACAGAGGCTATATGAAACCAACTAATCCACCTGAAATTGCCGTGGTGCTGGTCAATTTGGGGACACCAGACGAGCCTACCGTACCCGCCGTGCGCCGTTATCTCAAGCAGTTTTTGTCGGATTCTCGGGTGATTGAAATACCCCCGTTTATTTGGCAAATTATTTTAAATTTATTTATCTTGCCCACTCGCCCAAAACGCGTTGCCCACGCTTACGCCAGTATTTGGGACGGGGATTCACCGCTACGCAAAATTGCCTTGGCACAAACGGCGCTGTTACAGCAGCGTTTTGATGCGCAGGCACTGCCTGTTAAGGTGAGTGTCCATACCGCCATGACTTACGGTAACCCTGCCTTGCCCGCGGTGCTTTCGGCGCTCACTGCCAAAAAAGTTGAGCACGTGGTAATTTTGCCTGCTTATCCACAGTTTTCAGGTTCTACCACAGGCGCGGTGTTTGATGCGGTCGCCAAATGGGGACTTGCAGCGCGTAATTTACCAAGTATCAGTTTTATCAAAGATTATTTTGCCCATCCGTTATATATTCAAGCATTGGCTGACAGCGTAACGCGTTTTCAAGCCGAGCATGGCAAGCCAGAAAAACTGTTATTTAGTTTTCATGGTATCCCCGAGCCATACGAGCAAAAAGGTGATCCTTATGCGCGCCGTTGTCGCTGCACCGCTGCCCATGTGGCGCAAGTGCTTGGGCTAGGTGAGGATGAATGGCTTTGCAGTTTTCAGTCGCGTTTTGGTAAGCAAGAATGGGTCAAACCTTATACGGATGTCACCTTGACCGAATGGGGCAAACAAGGCGTCAAGTCTGTACAGGTACTAAGTCCCGCCTTTTCGGCAGATTGCCTTGAGACCCTTGAAGAGCTGGCAGTGGAAAACAAAGAGACTTTCCAGAGTAATGGCGGCGGCGCTTACCATTATATTCCCGCACTCAATACAGAGGTAGGGCATATAGATTTATTGGAAAGTTTGGCGCTGCCTCACGTGCAAGCGTGGCAGCAAAATCTGCAAGGTTGGTACTAATAATCAAAAATTTGACGTATTAGCGTATGAAAGATGCTGTTAGCAGCAACTTTTGTTTACAGCTTATAACTGTCATTTGCTGCGTCGGGGTCAGCGATATCCAACGTAGTAGGATAATGATCTTCATGGATACCTTCTTCCACCAATAATTCATCAATACGTTGTTCATCAATATTTTGGCGGTGGACGGGGGTAACACCGCTTTCAAGTGCCTCAATATGGCTAGATGATAAGGCGTCATCATCTAGTCGAACATCAAAATATGCGGGGTCGATGTCGGTTAAATGGGCGGTTTTTTGGTGGGTCGTTGTCATAGATTGTCCTTATTATGCTAGCGATAGCCTGCTAGATGATTATTAAATAGATTGGATAAATAGATTGGATAAAAATTGTATCGGGCGCATGACAAACTGCGCCTTTTTTGTCATTATGTGAGCTAGGATAGCGGTTGTGGACTCAGCAAAGAATAATAAAAGCGTAGCAAATCGTTACTTCTCGTAATCCAACGGATTGGCTTGTGGCTTAAGAGCCTGTGAAAATCCACTCAGCAATCACTGAGAGAATAATGAACAATAACAATGTGACCTATCTAATCCAAAATAATGAAAATAACCAAAACACGAGGGGCAAAAATCGCCATCATAGCCATTATTGTCCTGCTAATGATGGCGCTAATCCTCATCAACAGGGGGCAGGGTATGTCATTAACCCAATCAATAAATCAGTCAATGAACAAATTGGTAAGCCATTGGCAGGAAGCCAAACTGAGTGCAGCGCGAAGTTTTAGTGGTAGCAATGACTACTTAGCACCACCAGAGATATTAGCGGTTGATAAACACGCCATTAAAAAAGTCTATCAAAAAATGGCAGATTTTTATCCATTGCCGTCCGCGCCCAAAGCCAAGCCCCTGCATGATGCAGCCGCACAGGTGGCTTTGCCAATCACCATGCTAGACACCCGTCAATTAAAAGCTGGGCAAACTGTCAACGTGCAGGGTCATGTCAAACTCATCCCTGAAAATGCCGATTTATGGCAAAAAAATATTCATTTTGTCATCAATCAAAGTGACACCATTTTGGATTGTCAAGGCGCACAGTTAAGCAGTAGCGATGATACGGTGTCGGCGATTGCCATACGTACACCGCCCGACCAAACAGGTATCTTCAATATTCAAGTCAAAAACTGCCTACTCACAGGCTACAATCACGGCGTGGTTATTGAGCAGCAAACCCCTGCCAATCAGCGTTATGAGCAGCTCCAAACAGGGCAGACCTCTATTGCCCAACAGCTTGCACAGTCACCCCACCAGATCTTAATTGACAATGTCACCGTGACTCATAGCCGCAACAGTGGGATTTTTGTCGGTGACCATGTACAGGGTGTGGATTTTAATCGCATCGCGGTGCTCAAGTCTGGGACAGTGGGTCTATATTTTGAGTTTGGTAGTCGTGGCAACGTGGTTAGGCACAGTTTTTTTAGCCAAAACGGCGTGCGGCAAGTGCTGGGCGTGGGCAAACCCAATCGCGAGGCGATTGCCATCGACTCTTCCGCTAACAACCGTATTGAACAATCGCATTTTGACCACAATGGGGCAGGCGGGGTGTTTTTATACCGTAACTGCTTTGAGCATGCCGATGACCCCAGCAAGCCCAACCATTTTTTGCGCACCCAAGGCAGCAACAATAACCTTATCGCCCACAATATCTTTGAGCGCGAGCCTGTCGGTGTGTGGATTGCCTCGCGGCAGTCGCGCAACCTCAAAGGCTTTGCTTGCGGTGCGTACACGATTAGTGAAACACCGTTTGCCAGCTACCATTTAGATGAATCTGAGCATAACCAAATTTGGCAAAATCTATTTTTGGCAAATAAAACAGGGATTATTGTGGAGGATGATAATAACCGTCTACAAGCCAATCAATTTGACCAACAAGTGGTGCAACCGATTGTGATTGGCTCAAAAATTCGGCTACAATCAAATGAAGGTGCGGTCAAAAACAACCAATTGGCA
>CALAPG010000268.1 GCA_937889485.1 uncultured Moraxella sp.
GCTTGGCGGTTTGGCAGGTGGGCTATTGTCCAATACCAGCGCGATTGCCGACAAAATTAGCGGGGTCAAACGGCTGTATATCGACCCTGCCACCTTGACCCTACTTGCCACCCGTGCCATGGATTTATTGACTGCTCTACGTCATCGTGGACACGCGGCAACTGCTGCGATTATGGCTAACCAATCGCTTGCGCCTTGGACACCAGATAAACTACCCAGTTTACTTAAAAAAGCGCGGGGCAAACCTGAATGGTCATCACTCAACGCAGGCAAATTTGCCACTATCTCCGCCAAGCAAGCCCATGACCTGCGCGATGAAGCTGCATGGCAGCTATCACGCCAGCTTAGGCGTTAATCCCTTAATTTTATTATTTTTTTTAATTTTTTATTGAGTTTTTATTGATATTTTGACCGAGCTAAGGCTTTATTAAGGCTCAAGCTGTTAATATGGTTTTGTACGAGCAATGTGCAATGATACGCCTTTTTGGTCTTTACCCCTTTTTTGAGGAATTGATAATGCATTCTATTCACCATGAGCCCCATTTTAGTAACCGCAATAACTGGCTACGTGCCACGGTTTTGGGTGCCAATGACGGTCTTATCTCCACTGCCAGTCTACTAATGGGGGTGGCAGCTGCCCAAGTGGATGGTCATGTGTTGATGCTAACGGGGGTAGCCTCACTCATTGCAGGGGCGATTAGTATGGCAGCGGGTGAATATGTGTCTGTCTCGTCACAGTCAGACACAGAAAAAGCAGATTTGGCAAAAGAAGCGTATGAGCTTGAGCACAACGCTGAGCGTGAACTTACCGAACTTACCCATATTTATATTAACCGCGGTCTTACCCCCGAACTTGCCCATGAAGTAGCGGTTGCGCTTACCCATCATGATGCGTTAGAGGCACATGCACGTGATGAGATTGGATTAAGTGATAGTAGTGCTGCCAACCCATTACAAGCAGCGATTGCCTCTGCTTTATCATTTATTGCAGGGGCGCTACTGCCTGTGCTTTGCATTTGGCTTTTGCCCACTTCGTATTTATTGAGTGGTTTGGGGGCGATTACGTTGCTAGGTTTGGCGTTTTTGGGGTGGCTATCGGCTTATTTGGGCGGTGCCAAAGTGTTGCCTGCTGTTATGCGCGTGGTTATTTGGGGCGTGGTTGCACTGGTCGCTACCAATTTTATTGGTGAAATGTTTGGGGTCAATGCAGGTTAGGGCAAAGATTTTTTGTTACTGCTTACCCTTTGGTCGCATCTTTTTTATTTGCAAATTAGAAGAATTCTTATAATATAGCAAATCTATAATAATTCAGCAAAGTTATAGAAAGTATATTTCTAATGTATGTATGGACAGTATTTTTAACTCACAATTTGGCAAGCGATAGCAACTGCTGATTTAGCTATTTGCATTTTTAAGAGATGATGCTATGCAAGATTTTGTCAATGCGGTTAATGAATGGGTATGGAGCCCAGCGTTAATCTATTTATGCTTATTTGTTGGTTTATATTTTTCAATTCGCAGTCGATTTTTACAGATTCGTCATTTCGGACGCATGATCCGCTTGTTGATGGATGGTAAAAGTAGTGATCAAGGTGTTTCTTCATTTCAGGCACTTGCCATGTCATTGGCAGGACGTGTGGGCACAGGTAATATTGCGGGGGTTGCCACGGCAATCACGTTTGGTGGCCCTGGTGCGTTGTTCTGGATGTGGATGGTGGCTTTTTTGGGCGCGAGCACTGCGTTTGTTGAGTCAACTTTGGCACAGATTTATAAAGAAAGAGATGACTCAGGATACTTTATTGGTGGCCCTGCGTATTATTTTGAAAAAGCGCTGGGGCAAAAATGGTATGCCATTATATTTGCTATTTGTGCTATTTTGGCATGCGGTATTTTGCTTCCTGGTGTACAAGCCAATTCGATTGCCGAATCCATGACCAATTCTATGGGCATTGCACCTAGTATTTCAGCCGCGATTATTGCCGCGTTACTGGGGTTTATTATTTTTGGTGGTGTTAAGCGTATTGCCTCATCGGCAGAGCTGATTGTTCCTTTTATGGCACTGGCTTATATCATTGTGGCAATCGTCATTATTATCATGCATATTGGGCAGTTGCCCGATGTGTTGGCACTTATTTTTCGCTCTGCCTTTGGTATGGATTCTACGTTTGGGGCTGTATTGGGTCTAGCGATTCAGTGGGGTGTCAAGCGCGGTGTGTATTCTAATGAGGCAGGTCAAGGTACGGGGCCTCATCCTTCCGCCGCCGCCGATGTATCACACCCTGCCAAACAAGGCTTGGTACAGGCATTTTCGGTTTATATTGATACGTTGTTTGTGTGTTCAGCAACAGGTTTTATGCTGATTATCACGGGTATGTACAACGTGCAAGACCCTACCAATAAAGCGGCTTTTTTATATAATGGGGTTAAAGGCGTTTCGGCAGGCCCTGGCTATGTGCAAACCGCCATGGAAAACATCATGCCAGGTTTTGGCTCAGTGTTTGTGGCGGTTGCGCTATTCTTCTTTGCTTTCACTACCATCATGGCGTACTACTATATTGCAGA
>CALAPG010000269.1 GCA_937889485.1 uncultured Moraxella sp.
AGGGTTACCCACGGATTATCAAGCGCGTATTGCTCCGCACTGGGCAAAATTTTTTAAAGAGTTGACTCAGCGTAGCATTAAAGACATCAGCCCGTTAATAACCGAACTTGTGATCCAATTAATGTTAGAAACATTACAAAAACAACAAAAAAAATTGCGTCAAGATTTGGCAGCATTAAGTTTGTGTATCAAACACCACCACGCCATTGTGACGTGGCAGCGAAAATGGCTACAGCGTAAAGAGGATTAGACCATTTGAATACGGCTATCATGAAACATATCCATCTCTGGCGCTAGCACTTTCATAAAACGGTCAAAATACAGCAGCTGTTTGGTCAATAAAGCAAAATCTCTTGGAAAATGGATACCGTGCCGCTTACCTACTTCAACAATTTCTAACAGCATTTGGTTAATTTCATCGGCATGGTCTTTCATGTGAGATGGGTTCATATGATCAATGGTTTTACCCACAAACAGGCGATCTTCTGCCAATATTTTTTTCATCACGGACTCAAGGTCTTGGGCAAGTAAATTCACTTCTACCACCGCTTTACCGTGCGTCATATCCATTTCAATCATATAATGCGCCATGCCTTGGTAATCTTCTTTGGCAAAACTATCCATCATTCCCATACTTGCTTGCCATGCTTTGGGCTCAAGCTTGCCTACAATACCAAAATCAATAAAACCAATGCGCCCATCAGTGAGCAGCATCAAGTTACCCGCGTGTAAATCTGCATGAAAGCTATTGCACAGCATCAAACTTGAAAACCAAGTATTGAGCGTATCTGCCATTACTTGCGCGGGATTTTGACAATATTGGCGCATTGCGTCATCATCAATCATAGAGACGCCAAAAAATCGCTGCATTACCAAGACTTTTTTAGAGGTTAAATCATGATAAACCGTGGGCGCGACTACTTTTTTATTGGCAGATTTTTTTAAAAATACTTGAAAATCCTCAATGTTTTGCGCTTCTTGTAAAAAATCGGTCTCTGCAGACATACGTAGCCGAATTTCATCAATAATGGGCGAAAGACTGGCAAATTTTAATGAGGGCGCAATCCTATCAATGATTTTGGTCAGTTTGTACATCATACCCAAATCGGTTTGAATGATTGTATCTACATCGGGTTTTTGCACCTTTAACACCACGTGATCGCCGTTTTTTAGCATGGCGCTATGGACTTGGGCAATCGATGCGGATGCCAAAGGTTTGACATCAATGTGCTGAAAAATATCCGTCAAAGTTTTGCCATCTTTTTCTAGCGCCTCTTTGAGCACCCCTTCAATATAGGTGTAAGGCATGGGCGTAGTTTGGTCTAAACATCCCTGAAACGCTTCCACGTACTCTCGAGGAAAAATAGAAGGCGTACTGGCAATAAACTGCCCAATTTTGATATAAGTGGTACCCAGTGATTCAAAAGTTTGGCGGAGCAGCATGGGCGACATTTTTTCACCTTGGGCAAGGCGTAGTCCCGTTTTGCCAGCCACACTTGCAGTCTTTCCAACGCGCTGAATCACATTGAATGATTGTTTAAAAAAATGTGGTTTTAACATTACATACCCCGTTTTAATAAAAACGCCATCGTAGCAGATAATCAGCTACTACATAGTTGGCAATCGTTGTCTTTTTGATACTTTAATTTTCGTAGCGTCATGCTTGTACCTTGCCAGAGTAGTAATGTCTGAGCCAGTGGATTATTGCCCAATCCCAAAAATGTTAATGCAGCCTGTGCTTGCAGATTGCCCATAATTTGTGTGGTGCTTGCCAACACGCCACTGGTAGCGCAAGTTCGCGTATCATCCCCTTCCCCATGAAAAAGAATGCCCAGGACCTCATGATGGGGGCCCCCGGCATCGTCACCGACAAACAGCTGCTCTCTTTCCTGGCGAACATCCCAGGCAAAGCGGCCGTGGCTGGTGTCATATTTCAACAAATGCGCCATGCCCGCAGCATCCGCCAGTTCGTTGATTGCCACCACGGTAATTTCCGCACGGCGTCCGGATTCATACAAAGCACGAACCACATTACGCCCGATGCGACCGAAGCCATTTATCGCTACGCGTACGGTCATAGATCTCCTGCAAGGTTTTCCCTGAGCAAATTTGCCAGACAGAGTAATCCAGCAAATCGTCCGGGGAAACCTTACCTGTCGCAAACTGCGACTGATTGATTAATTGTCGAACATTTAAACGACTGAAACGCTTCA
>CALAPG010000270.1 GCA_937889485.1 uncultured Moraxella sp.
CACCTTTAACCATTTTAGTAAGTTAAACATCATTTTGCCGCAAGCAGAAGGGGTGCCAATTACTGAAAAAAATAAACGCATTGAAGTCGCTATCCAAAAAGATGGCAGCTATTTGGTAAACGGCATTGCACTATCGGGAACGGGTGAAGCAGAAATCACCACTATGATTCGTCAAGAGGCGGGACAAGACCGTAAACAACTATTTGTTATTTCTGCCGATGCCGAGACCACTCACCAATCCGTCGTCAAAATTATGGATATAGCTGGAAAAATGGGCTTTATGAATCTTAATATCAGCACCGTTGTGCCAGCAGGTAGCGCTAGCCCTAATGCCTCCTCGCAGCCAAAAAATTAAGACCTAACGTATGCAGCAGATCTTATTAAAGGCATGGCAAAAAAAAGCGGTTTGGCTGTGGTTGCTATTACCATTGGCAGCGTTGTATCGTGTTGTGTTTTTTATCAATAAAATTAGCTATCGATGGGGCATAAAAAAAAGCTATTATTCAAAAGTACCCGTGATAGTCATCGGTAATATCACGGTGGGTGGTAGTGGCAAAACCCCCTTAATCATTGCTATGGTCACCTACTTGCAACAAAAAGGGATTGAAGTGGCAGTTATTAGTCGGGGTTATGGTGGTAATGAGACAACCATGCCATGCTTGGTAACCGCCCAATCTTTGCCAGAACAGGTAGGGGATGAACCTTGTTTAATTGTGCAAGCCACGCAAGTACCATTAGCAGTTTGCCCCAACCGTGGTCAGGCAATTGACTTGCTACTGCACCAATATCCTAAAACACAACTGATTCTATCAGATGATGGGCTGCAGCATTTTGCATTAGACCGCGATGAAAACTGGGTTGTGGTAGATGCAGATAGAGGCATGGGAAACCAGCAGGTTCTACCCGTGGGATTTTTGCGCGAACCTATCCACCGTTTATTTGAGGCGCATACCACTGTTATCTTCCACCAAGCTGATTGGCAACAACCAGTAATGGTTGACCTAAAAAATAGCCTAAGCAAAGAAAAAGACTTTACACCGTTAACCCTGATGCGATTGGTAGAACAGCCGTTGGTGCCCTTATTTTTTTCAGGCAATGAGCCGACAACTAGGTTGTTACCCCATCAAAACGCCACAGTGACAGCTTTAACAGGCATTGGTTATCCACAGCGGTTTTTTAATAGCCTAAGCAAATTAGGCTTTCAATTGATCGAAAGACCCTTAGATGATCATCATGCATTTAGCTTTGCAGATTTTACAATGTTACCCGATCTACCCATCGTCGTAACCGCAAAAGACGCCGTAAAACTACGGATTTTATTTGCTGCCCCTCAAACTCCCCAGCAACAAGCGCTCGCTGCAAAAATTTGGGTGCTGCCTGTGGTGGCACAGCTATCAGCAGAGGTTTACCAAGTTCTTGATCGTCAAGTCCAACAACTATTAGGGTCGTACAAACCATAGAGCACCCGCTAATTGAACGAGCGCTAGTTTAACGAGGGGTGTAATGGTATGCTAATTAGCGCTTGTTTAAAAAAGTAAAATACTGTAGAGAAATGATATCACAACAAGGATTACTTATGAAAAAACACCTAGTTATTCCTGCTCGCCTAAAAAGCACTCGCTTACCCAATAAGCCCTTACTAAAAATTCATGGCAAACCCATGATTTTATGGGTAATCGACCGTGCAATGGCAGTCAAGCAGGCAGGTATCGCTGATGATGTGTTTGTGGCAACTGATGATCTAAGTATTGCAGATATTTGTCGGGAGTACGGTGCAACTGTGATTATGACCAGTCCGCATCACCCATCAGGTACAGATAGATTGGCAGAGGTAGCTATGTGCCAAGGTTGGTCGGCGCAGGATATTGTGATTAACATGCAAGGCGATGAGCCGTTGGTGCCTACTAGTTTGATTGGTCAAGTGACTAAATTACTGGTGACAAAAAATGATTGTGTGATGGCAACGCTTGCCGAGCCGATTTTGACCATGGAAGAGTTACAGCGCCCTTCGGTGGTAAAAGTGGTAAAAAATGCCAAACAAGAGGCGCTATATTTTAGTCGAGCTGCCATTCCTTGTGACCGTGATTTGGCAATGTCCGCTACCCCTAACACTCATATCCCAAAGAATGCGTTGCGGCATCTTGGATTGTATGCCTATCGCGTCAGCTTGTTGCAACAATTTCGTAGTTGGCAGCAAGGTGAGCTTGAAGCGCTTGAAAGCTTAGAGCAACTACGCATTTTAGAAAACGGTATGCGCATTGCGATTGATGTTGCCGTGACCATGTTGCCTCCTGGTGTAGATACCCAGCAGGATTTGGATAGACTGAATGCCATGGATTTGTCACAATTTTTACAGTGTCCATAACTTTACAAAAATTTTTCCAAAACCCCCGTAGTAACCTAACCAAAAAAGCGCAATGATGGGATTGCGCTTTTTTGTAGTACAGTTACCTGTTTTATTTACTAATT
>CALAPG010000271.1 GCA_937889485.1 uncultured Moraxella sp.
ATCTGGGGGTATGATTCCAAAAATCAGCTATGCGCTAGAAGCGGTCAAAAATGGCGTCAAAAGCGCGGTAATTGTGGATGGTCGCGTGCCACATGCCACCTTACTTGAAGTCTTTACCGATAAAGGCGTGGGTACCTTGATTAGTAAGCGTTAGCCTTGACTAGCGCTAACTACCAAAAAACCGCCACCCGTTCATTCGCTGTGGCGGTTTTTTATTAGGCTAATCGTAGCTTGGGATGGTGATACATTTTTTTGCAATGCGCTCATTACGCTATGATATTATAAAGCTTCTTCAAGCGATCAGGAGTAATAATAGGGTGATAAACCAATTTTTTTCGCATCAACTTCATGCTTTACCCGTTATTTTTTCTATGGCTTGTGTGGTGTGTTGTTTTTCACCTGCTTTCGCAGAAACTTCTACTACCTTAGCCCCTAAGGCTACTAATCATAATGGTTTGGCAAAAACAAAGGTGGAATCTAATAAATCTGTTGACTGGACACCTGTGCTCAAAACCATGCAAAATGGCTGTGATTTACCTGATATTGAGAATGCACCTGATGCCATCCAATCTTCTGTTACTAATAACCCCATATATAGCAATTCAATGGTTGCCGATGGCTACAAAACGCTGAGTCTAAAAAATGCAACCGCTTGGGGATACCCAATTAAAAAAATTCAATATGGCTCTCAAGGTCCAGGTTTTAGCTCAGCAACCATCTATTTTACAGATAACCGCTTTATGAATTTGCGTTCAAAATTCTACGTACAGACGGTATCTGGCAAGCTGACAGCGCAGAATAAAACTATTATTAAGGATAGTAATGCCTTTGCAGGGCAATACCTTGCTAATGGGGTTGGCTACAATGATGGCAGAAGTGGCGTATATTTTAGTCAAAAGAATAAAACGATTACTTGTAGCTGGGCACATTTGTAATAGTTAATTAATATAAATATGGCAGACCGATAAGCCGGGTTCTGTCTTGGACGAACATTCATCTAGGCGTATTGTCACCAATACGCTCAAGCAACCTACCCGTGTCCAATGCGGGCAACATCGTCTGGACACCTATTTGGTCTTGCTACGAGTGGAGTTTACCATGCCATGAACTGTTACCAGTCACGCGGTGGGCTCTTACCCCACCCTTTCACCCTTACCTTATTGCTAAGGCGGTCTACTCTCTGCTGCACTTGTCGTAGGCTTACGCCTCCCAGCCGTTAGCTGGCACTCTGCCCTATGTAGCCCGGACTTTCCTCCCCTCACTTAAAAAGCAAGCGGCGTTCGTCTGGTCTGCCAAGGCGGCATTATAACAAGGTTTAGTCTAACAGTCACGATCTATTGGTAACGAATACGTACCAACTGCATGAGCAACGGGTTTTTCATCACCTTCTGAATAGATCAAGACATCACCCACCGCCAAGGTGCGCCCCACTTTGATTAACTGGCATTTGGCAATTAATCTGGCGTGAGGGCTAGGCTTTTTTAAAAAAGAGATATTTAAATTGGTGGTGACCGCCAGTGGCACAATGCCAATTTCTGCCAAAATAGCCACATACAACGCCAGATCTGCCACCTTCATCATAACAGGCCCCGATACCGTACCGCCTGGGCGCAGCTCAGCCTCGCCCACGTGATGAGATATCACCGCTTGCTGGTTGCCGACGGTTTGAATTTGACATTGCGCTTGGGGAAAATTTTTGTCTAAAAAATCAGTAATTTCGTCTTTACTAGCAGGCATTTGACACTCCTTGTCGTTTTTTAAAAATAAACCGTGATTGCAGTGGTTTGCGGTTTTTGGTTTCTTATGGGTGCCGAGTGAGTTTGATAAATTTTGCCATCAACTCGTCTTCGGTTTCGGGGTGATTGGGGTCTTTTGGGATACAATCGGGCACGGGACAAAATAGCGCGCATTGCGGCTCATCAAAATGCCCCACGCACTCCGTGCAAAGCGCTGGATTAATTTCATAAATCAGCTCACCCACATAAATTGCTTCATTGGGGCATACGGGCTCGCATACATCACAATTGATACATTCATCAGTAATTTTTAATGCCATAAGGTTATTCTCCGTTCTCTTTAAAGAATGCACTGCCTATTCTGACAAAGGTTGATCCATTCTGAATAGCCATGTCATAGTCTCGACTCATCCCCATGCTTAGTTGATCACAAGGAACATTCTTTATTTTTTTATCTTGAATTGATTGTCTAAGTTCATTTGTCTCAGCAAAAATCTTATCAAGTTCCATCAGCGCTTTTGCTTCATCGTGCTCAAAAAGTGCTGCAACATATGTTACTAAAGCATCTGCAGCAATCGACCCTGTGACAAGTAGTGCATCATTTTCTTCTAATTTTCCTGATGAAAACGATAAAGCTTGGTCTAATAAAGAGAGGGCATCACGCATTCCACCTTCAGCTGCTTTAGCAATAACATCGAGTGCTT
>CALAPG010000272.1 GCA_937889485.1 uncultured Moraxella sp.
ATTATTATATGTTAAACTATTTAAAATAACCTTGACTATAGTTGCTTTATGGTTTCATCGTCAAACGATGTTGGATTTTTGGAAAAATTATGTCACAAATTGTCGAACCCCTCAATGATACCGCTGTGATGAGTGCGCCTGTCACGTTGGATACCACGATGTTCAGCCAGATGCAGGCTGCAGCAGGTCAAGCCAGCCAATTGCTCAAATCATTGTCTCACCCAGATCGCCTGATTTTGCTCTGTCAGCTTACCCAAGGTGAATATTGTGTGAGCGAACTTGAGGAAAAAGTGGGCTTGGGTCAACCAAGTCTGTCGCAGCAGTTGGGTATCTTGCGTAAAGACGGCTTGGTCAGTACGCGCCGTGATGGCAAGCAAATTTATTATTCGGTGGCAAGTGCCGATGCATTGGCGGTACTCAATGTGTTGTATGAGCGTTTTTGCCATATCAAGAACGATTGATGCCAAGACGGTTGTCCATCCATCGCCTTGTGCCCCTGCTTTGTTAATAAAACCGCCTGCTCCAAAAAAGGATGACTACCTTGCATTTTGACCTTCGCCATGCTACTCGCCCTCCTGTTTGGCTCACTCATTACCCAAGAGACAAGTTAAGCCAAGATTTGCTAGCGGGCTTGATTGTGGGTATTTTAGTGATTCCGCAAAGTTTGGGCTATGCCATGCTATCGGGATTACCGCCTGTGTATGGGCTATATAGCGCAATGGTGCCTGTATTGGTGTATGCGTGGGTGGGCTCTAGTAATGTTAATGCGGTAGGACCTGTAGCAATTACGGCAATTATGACGGCGCAGGCGCTGCAGCCATATAGCGAGCTGCCCCCCGCCCATTATGCCATTATGGCATCGTTTTTGGCGCTAATGACAGGCACCATCTTGTGGCTTGCCAGTGTGTTTCGGCTGGGTTGGATTACCCAGTTTATTAGCCGTGGGGTGACGGCAGGATTTATTAGCGGTGCGGCGATTTTGATTTTGGTGGGGCAAATTAAGTATGTGACAGGAATTGCGATGGGTGGTAATTCTTTGCCTGAATATATAGAAACATGGCTGCTGCATCGTCATGAGCTGCATGTACCCACGCTGATGGTGGGTGTGGTGGCTTTTTTGCTGTTATTAATTAATCGCTATTGGTTAAAACAGTGGCTTACCCCTTGGTTACCTACCAAAAAAATTGATGTTGTGACCCGTGTACTACCGCTATTGGTGCTAGCGGTCGGTATTGCAGCCAGTGGTTTTTGGCACTTTGCAGATGATGGCATTTTGACAATTGCCAACGTGCCAACGGGTCTGCCACATTTTGTGATGCCATTTTATAGCATCTCGCCTGTCGAATTATTGGCGCTACTGCCCGCGGCAGGGTTGATGGCGCTGATTGCTTTTGTATCAAGTAATTCGGTGGCAAGCTCTTACGCGCGCCGCCGTGGTGAGCTTTATTATGCCAACCAAGAGTTAAGAGGACTGGGACTTGCCAATATGGCGGGGGCGTTTTTTCAAAGTTTTACCACGGTGGGCGGCTTTTCACGCACGGCTATCAATGTGGATGCAGGCGCACAAAGCCCACTAGCCAGTGTGCTATCGGTTGTGGTGATGGCTATCGTGTTGGTATTTTTTAGCCAACTGTTGGCGCCACTGCCCTACGCTATTTTGGGTGCGACTATTATGTCAGCAATTATCAGTATGGTGGATCTTGATACCCTGAGGCAAGCGCTGCGTTATGATAAACTGGATGCTGCCGCGTTTTTGGTGGCGCTGGTTGGGGTGCTGCTGTTTGGGCTCAATGTTGGGCTTGTGGCAGGGTTATTTACCTCATTTGCAGGCTTGATTTGGCAGTCTAGTCATCCGCATATCGCCATTGTTGGGCAAATTGGTGACACGGGGCATTTTCGTAATATCCACCGTCATCAGGTGACCCAGCTAGATGCGCTGCTGATTATTCGGGTGGATGAAAGCTTGTTTTATGGCAATGCCCAATCGGTGTTAGATTTTATTGAGGGGGCAGTTGCCGCTCACCCTGCTACCAAAGATGTGGTGCTGATGTTGTCCGCCGTCAACCACATTGATTTGACCGCGCAAGATATGCTAATTAATTTAACCAAAAGTTTGGCAAGCCAACAAATCAACTTGCATTTTTCTGAAGTCAAAGGCCCTGTGATGGATATCATTGAACAAACTGAGGTCATTCACTCATTAACAGGGCATGTGTTTTTGAGTACCGCTGAAGCTGTGCAATATTTGAGCACTACACAGGTTTACGGCAACGGAGGATAAATGGGCTTGTTATTCGCCACAAAACCTTGAATAATACTAAATAATTTTGAGATAGGAGCTGTTAAGATGCCAAATAATACCGTGTTTTCGCCACAAATTTTGCCTGAGCATATTGCATTAATCAAAGCGCAAGGTTTTAAGACCATCATCAACAACCGCCCAGATGGTGAAGAGCCCAATCAGCCACAAAATGCTGCCATTGAGCAGGCCGCTAGCGAAGCAGGTATTGCTTATTTTTATCAGCCCGTGGTAGCAAGCGCAATTAGCCAAAAAGACTGCGAAGACTTTGCAGATATTTTTAACAACGCGGAAAAACCAGTGTTTATGTTCTGCCGCACAGGAAACCGCTGTAATATTTTATTTCATCACACTGAGCACTTGGATTTATTACACTAATATGAGCGCTTTAACCTTATGGATAGATGCAGATGCTTGTCCTAGCATTGCCAAACAGCTGATTATCAAAACCGCTGAGCGCACCCAAACGCCGACCATTTTTGTCGCCAACCAATTTTTGAATTTACCCAAATTACCGATACTAAAAATGCAGGTGGTTGAAGGCGGGTTTGATAAAGCCGACGATTATATTGCCGCGCATTGTACGGTAGGCGATGTGGTCATCACCAGCGATATCCCTCTGGCGAATGACTGTATTGCCAAAGGCGCAAAGGTAGTGACCACGCGCGGCTTTGTGTATGACAAAGACAACATCAAGCAAAAGCTTAATATGCGCGATTTTATGGATACCATGCGTAGTACAGGGGTGCTAGAACCCAGTCAGCAAGGCGGTCAAGCCCCGTATAGTGACAAAGACAAACAAGCCTTTGCTAATATCTTAAATGCGTGGGTTCGTTAATCCGTGCTCTGTGTTAGAGTTTTTTAGAAAGTTATGCTCAATCCGATTACCCCCATCAAACACTTATATGCTTTAGCGGCAGCGCCTAGCGGTCTAGACAGCGCGATTATCGAGCAAAGCGAACAGGCTTTGGGCGTGGTGTTGCCTGCTATTTTGTACCATTATTTTATGGAACTAGGTCATGAACATTGCCTTATCAATGGCTGTTATCAGCGCTTAGTGTTGCCTCTTGAAGTGTTGGGGGATTATTTATTGATTGGCAAAAGCTGCGACCATGATACGGTGTGGGGCATTGCGCTGGCTGATTTGGCACAGCACAACCCGATGGTGATGATGAGCCGAAACTTTGATGCCATTGACCAACGTGAGGTACATTGGTTTGGTCATTTATCGTTAGACGCTTTTTTATTGGCGCAAGCGATTGTTAATGGGGTAAACGGCAGCTTGGCGCACTGCGTGCGGCTTTATAATTTTGATGGTGTAAGCTTACCTGAAAACTTATTAGAAACAATTGCGCAAGTTGCTGAGGAAATCCCTGAACTGCAGCAAGTACATGAGCGTTTTTATCAAGCCCATGATTTTGGGGTGGTGATGATGGTGAGCCTTGATAACCATCAGCCCACCGCGTTTATGATGGGCAGTCAAGATGAAGGGCTGTTTGCTCAGTGTATCCACCAATTAACCCTTGGCGTTTAAAAGTGGCTACCCGCGCTTACCGTTCATAGGCTAGACAAATATAACAAAATCTGTGCTGCGATTCGCTTTGCCAAAGTGACTGGCACGGCATTACCAATCATTTTATAACCGTCATTGACGTTGTCATAAATGAATCTAAAGTCATCGGGAAAGCCTTGAATTCTAGCACATTCACGGACTGATAACCGCCGATACGGATTCTCACCGCCCACAAACTCAAACTGATTGGTTGTGACATGGCGCATTTTCGGTGCTTGGGGGTGCTGCGGTGCTTGCCGCCCACTCGCCTGAATGGTAAAAGATGGCTCATCCCACGCCCGTACGCGATTACGGCTCATATAAATGGGTGAATATCCGCCAATAAAGTATTCATGGTTGGGAATCGTGCAGTCATTGCCATTGGTTTTATTATTCACTTTTGCAGGTAAAGCACTGCTTTGCAAATCTTGAATCACATCTTGTAGATGGATTTTTTGTGTATCGTTGAGAGGCAGTGGGAACTCAAAATCCGTGATGTTTAAGTCATGGCGAAACCCCACATAAAATACCCGCTTGCGGTTTTGTGCCACGCCATAGTCGTAGGCATCGACTAATTTTATAAACACATGGTAGTTGGCATCTTCAAATAGTTGTATGATGTTTTGTACCGCCTCGCTATGGCGTTTGGCAAGCATGCCCGATACATTTTAGGCCACAAAAAACTTAGGTTGTTTGGCGGTTAATATGCGAATATAGTCGTAAAACAACTGTCCGCGTTCGTCATCTATCCCACGTAGTGCCCCTGCTTCACTCCAACTTTGGCATGGCGGGCCGCCAATAATCCCATCACACGCTGGGAAATCATCGGCTGAAAATTGACGGATATCGCCCTTGAGCAATGGGTTATGATGATTATGTTCATAGGTTGCCCATATTTTTTTGTCATACTCATTAGCAATGGCAATGTCAAATCCAGCTTGTTTAAAGCCTAAATCCATGCCGCCTGCCCCTGCGAATAGGCTGATGATGGTAGGTTTTTTCATGCCTCACCTCGCACAAAGAAAGTTATCAATTTTGCTGCTTTTAACTGAGCAGGGTTATTTGGGTTTTTTATTTGAATATCGGTTAAGGTGGCGTTGGGTGTTGTGGCAATCACGTCCTTTAGGGCTTGGGTATTTGTCAACGTTTGCCATTTTTGTTCGTTAATAATCACCATTACATTAAAGGCATTATCAAAATCGCGTTGATACACATAATCAAATACTTTAAACGGGCTTTGAATATGCCACTTTGCCCAAACATAAACACACTAACGCCCACTAGCATAACAGCAATCCCAAAAAACTTTGTCCAGTGCAGTGCGCGCACTGGCATACCAAATAAGCCTAGGCTGTCAATCAACATGCCCATCAATAACTGACCCAAAATAAACAAAAATGCCATATGGGTGATACCAATTTTTGGGGACAAAAAAATTGACACAAACACAAAAAATGCACCCAATGCCCCGCCAATCCATTTCCACCAATCTTGGCTATCTGCTTGGGTCATCCCTTGCTGTACCGTGTGCCAATCGGCAAAAACCGCCGACACCCCGATGAGGGTCAAAGTACCAACAGCAAATGAAACCAGCGCCGATATAAGCGGCTGATTGCCCAGCATGGCGCCAAGGCGGGTGTTAATCGCCGCTTGAATGGGCAGTCCCATCCCCGCAATCAAACCCAATACCAAATAACCGACGTTCATCGTTGCCCTTTTATCAAAAATTTTATACTTTTATGCCCGCACAGTGGGCAGCGCAATGACGGCATCAATGGTCTTAGCAGCAGTTGCCACCATGAGTAGACGATCCAAGCCCAGCGCAATACCACTACAAGGCGGCAGCTTATCACAGGCTGATAGCAGGTGCTCATCCATCGGCATTCGTGGCAATCCGCGTTTTTGGCGCGCCAAATTATCTTGCTCAAACCGCACTCGCAGCGCTTGCCCATCTGCCAGCTCATCATACGCATTGGCAATTTCTAAGCCACCCATATACAACTCAAAGCGTCTTGCCACAAGGTTGCCATCTTGATCGGTTACCGTTTTTGCTAGCGCAGCAGTTGCCACAGGATAATCATAAATGAGCGTGGGCAACGTTTTGCCCAAGTTAGGTTCAACCAGATGACTAAACAATAAATCTAGCCAGCCTTGGTGATCATCGCCCAAATCAACACTAAAACCACAATCTTGTGCAATGGCTTTTAGGGTATCGCACGTGGCATCAAATGGATGAACGTTGACAAAATCCATAAACGCATCGACATAACGATAATGGTCAAAAATCACAGGATAGCCCAGTACCGCAGAAATCAGCTCATTGGTTTCTTTTGCCAAGTCGTCTAGGCTAAAATGCGGGCGATACCATTCAAGCATACTAAATTCAATATTATGCCGACTACCCACCTCATTATCTCGAAACACGGGACAAATTTGATAAATAGGCACCTGCCAACTTGCCAGCAAACGTTTCATGGCAAATTCTGGTGAAGTATGCAGATAGTAAGTGGTGGGTCGGTCTTGCACGGTGACATTAGCAGATACCGATTGCAAAAAAATATCGGTATTACCTGCTTGCGACATGACGGGGGTTTGCACCTCAAGCACGCCCCGCTCGGCAAAAAACTGGCGAATACTGGCATACATTGCCGCGCGCGCTTTTGCAGCCTCAAGGGTACAGCTTGGCTGATAGTGATTCATTTAAATTCCAAATACATACGCTTGCCACTCGCGGCGAAGGGGGTAATTTTTACGAAGATTGTCAAAGTCTTTGCCTTCAATATCACCATGGGCGTTTGCTACGCTACGTAGGCGCTTGTCATCGGCGCGAATGTCATACATGGCAGGGATTTTATTGAGGAGTTGGTGGCGTTCATGATCCTTTAACGGATTATGCAGCTCACGAAACAGCGGTATCTCCGCGGGTAAAAACCCATGAAAATCCATGGTCGGGGCGATTTTTAAAAACTGACATAACGCGTTGTACACAAACTGGGTGCCGCGCAGTTTACCTTCTAAGGTATAACCCGCCACATGCGGGGTCACAATACTTGCCACCGCGAGCAAATCTTTATCAATCTGTGGTTCATGCTCAAACACATCAAGCACCGTAATATTGGGGCTGTTAATAATATCCGCTTGCGCTAGCACTTCGCCACGCGAGGTATTAATAATAATAGCGGTATCTGAGACTTGTTGCCAACGCGCTGGGGTCATCAAATAGTCATGATGCGTGGGATAAGAACTGTGCTGCGGACACGTGAGTGGCACATGAAAACTGATCACATCGCTTTGTGTGAGTACGGTTTCAAGACTTGAATTATTGACCACGGACGGCGGTTTTAGTGGGTCATAGCCCAGCACATTCCAGCCATAAGAAATGGCATACTGCGCCAAGGTATTACCAATATTACCCACACCAATAATACCAAGATTAATGGGTTTAAATAAATAATCTGGTCGCAAATCTGCAATGGCAGCCACTACATACTGTGCCACCGAGTGCTTACTACAGCCAGCGGCATTGGCAAAAACAATACCGCGCTTGGCTAGATAATCCACATCCACATGGTCAATACCAATGGTTGCAGAGCCGACAAATTTAACGCTATGGTTGTCTGCCAATAGCGCAGCATTGACGGGCGTAACAGAACGCACTAGCAATACATCGGGTTGATGTTCTGCCAGTACAGTCGCATTAATATCACGCCCTGTCATCGCGATTAACTCGATGGGTTGTCCTAATGTTTCTTCATTAAAAAAATCGCTTAAATGGGCAATGTTGCCATCAGCAATAATTTTCATAGTGATTCCCTTTATCATTTTTTTGGTGTTATTAATCTACCTGACCCTGCATTAGCATAACAAATTTTTATGACCTTTTGATGCAAGGCAGGGTTTTTTCGCAAAAAATCGCACGGAGGCGGGGTATTAGCGATTATTTTTGGTGCACTCAGCTTCAGTGAGTGTATCCACCTTTTGAAAACCGCCTCAACGCCACCCTAAAGCCTCAACTCCACCCTAGACGAGGCTTGAATTTTGACTGAGGCAGAGACTAGATTTTTTCTTGCCCGTTATTGGGAAGTTTTGACAAACAAAGTCACAAAAACCAATAACAATAAAATAAAAGCACCCACCCACAGTAATTTTTTTTCTTTTATCCTATCTTGGGTAGAAAGCTGGGATTGCAACCGTGCTTTTTCCGATAATAGCTGCGCTTTGAGCGCCGTCATATCGGGTTTGATGCCTGCTGCCATCAATGCCACAGGGGCAGCTGTTAAGCTATCGCTCGGTGGCGACAGGGGCGTAAGGTTGGCGTTTTGCCTCAGCTTATCGTGGTCATCCTTATGGTCAATACGCTCAGGCACGGGCGCATAAACAGGCACGGTATCAGCAAGTACGGGCAATAGTGTTAACTCAAATTTAGTCGCTGCTTGCGGTACATGGCGCTGTTTTGGCGGTAATGCCCACAAGTCTAGCACATTCACAAAATGGTCTTGCCAAATTTTTTCTATAGATAACGCATCAGGGATTGGCGCACTGCCCAAACAGGCTTGGTAAAGAAACTGCACCCAGTGGTTAATTTCATCTAAGCGCAAAGCGGGCGAGGCGACGGTGGCTAGGGACTGATTATTCACGATTGGGTAAAGTATCAGCGACGGCAAATTTTCTGAGTGGTTTTGGGCAGTTTGGTAAGGCAAGATAAGCTGAAGCTGCAACGACGCAGCCTCATACACACGCACTTCAAGCACCAAGCCTTGTGTACGTCCAATGGGTAAATTAACCCAGCTATCATAACAAGCCAGACTATACGGCACCGCTCTGGGATTTTGCTGCAGTGATTGGTATAATTGGGTTAATGCAGTATCAGTTGCTACCCCGTCAAAATACTGGACATACGCCATATTCATGGGTAGCGTTGCTGTCACAACTGCCGACTTTTGCGCCTGAGCCACCATTGCTTGTTTATCTAATATTACTTGCGTGTCTATTGCAGGGAGCGCGTCTAACAGTCCAAGTGGGGCTTCGTACCGACACGGCAACACAGGCTGCCCACTTGCCAACTGGATAATTTGGCGAGCAAGCAGCACGCCTGCATCTTGCAGCGCCTGCTGCCAATATTTGGCAGTCGCCGCCACTGTGGGCAACGTGGGCGCAACAGGCAAATAAGGATATACCCGTATTTGCCCCGCTGATTGCTGTTGTAATATATTGGCAAAATCAACCGCCTTGGCTGGAAAATTGGGCGCCAAAGCAAATAACCGATTGGTAATAACCAACATTGGGGTATGATAGCCATCTTTTTGCAATAGCACAAAATGCTGCTCAATACAGTCTGTAAAACCTGTGCCTAGACTTTGCTGCATCTGCGCGGCATTCACCCATTTGACGGCTGTGTTAGCTTGGCGGCTGCTGGCAATACCTATATAAAATCCCAATAAGTAACAGACCCGTTGTTTGGCTTTATCATTGACAAAACCCACATAATCTTGCCGATTTAATAACAAATCTTGCTGAATACGCAACAACGCTGCATCTATCGCCGCCAAACTTTCTAAACTATAATCAAATACAATCCCTGCCAAATAGGGATAAAACGCAAATGTATGATCAAGCAAACGCCCTGTCTTTAGCTTGGCAAGATACTGCTGGCACACCGCATTGGCATCTTGCAACAAATTAACTTCGGCGCGTGCAAATACCGTGTGTACTGTAGTTGCCACGGACGCTGGCAAATCACCTTCCCCCTTTAATAAACTCGGTATTAGTGTCAAGGGCTGATAATCGGTGTGTTTGCCAATCCTTGCGGTCAGCGAGTACCCAAAACTGGCAGGCTGCTGAGTGCTTAGGGCATCGCTTGTGGGTAACGGTTGGCGCTGCCACTCGGCAAAATCTAGCCACTCAACCGCCTCGCCTGTGACAATTGCCACATAATTGGCAATATATGCTGCCACTGCCACCACTAACGCTGCACCACCCGCCACGTTGAGCAGCTTATCTAGTGTGTACTGGCGTTTTGCCAATGCGTCAAAAAAATCCCCCAACCGCACGATACTGTGGGGCGAGTCATCAAAATCAATTTTTTGTAAATTTGACCAAAACAATACCTCAAACGGTGGCGGCGTTTTAGCACGCAAATGCGAGAGTAAGGTATGGATTTGCTGGGCGGTGCTGGACACAGTGGCTTCCTTTGATTGGGAAAAATGGGCAAGACCAGTAAGTTATTGTGAGTGAAAAGCACCAATTTGGCAAGCTACTACCGCCTTCGCTTGCCTGTATGCTACTTGATAAAAAACCCATCTTGGTATTGCCAACATGGGTTATTTGCCAACTATCATATAACAGTGATGCCCCGTTTATTGGTCGTTATTACTCAAAAAATTGGGGTTTTTGTAGGCAGGATTGGGGTATTCATAAAACCCTTGGCCCGATTGCATACCCATTTTACCTTGCTCAATAAAATCTTTGGTTAAGCGTTGGCAAATTGCCGCGGCTACCGCCGATCCTGCTTGGGCGCTGGCTTGGTTGATATTGAGTACCGTATTGATACCTACAATATCCACGATCCCAAACGGCCCCATGGGCGCACCTGTGGCAAGCATCCACGTCTTATCAATGGTATGCGGATCGGCGATGTCATTGGCATACAGACGTAGCCCTGAGGTCAAAAACGGTACTAACAGCGAGTTGAGGATATAGCCAGACTGCTCTTTATGTACAGGCAGCGCAATCATACCAATATCTTTGGCAAACTGCACAACCGTCTCAAACACCGTAGGGGCGGTGTGCGCTGATCCCATGATTTCTGCGGTGTTGTGCGCCCAAATTTGGTTGGCAAAATGCAGTGCCAAAAACTGTGCAGGGCGACCTGTAGCCGCCATCATTTGGCTAGGCACGAGGGTTGAGCTGTTGCTAGCGATGATAAGATTTGGCGGCGCCACGGTGTCAAGACTTTGATAAAACGCGTTTTTTATCGCCAGCACTTCTGGCAATGCCTCAATCAACAAATCTGCTTGGGCCACGGCGGGTGCCAATGCAGTCTCATATACGATGGCATCTGCCAATGTCTGTACGTGGTCTAATGACTTATCAAAAAATTTGGCATATACAGGCACCAATTTGTTGATTTTATCTTTAACCAAAGCAGGTTCACGGTCAAAAACTGTGACTTTAAAGCCAAAAAATGCGGTCTGCATGGCAATTTGAGAGCCCAATACGCCGCCGCCTGCTAGCGTGACCTGTTTAATTGTTGCGGTCATTGTCATTCTCCATGGTGATGATAAAAACAAACAGTTTGCTCAATATCGGGGTTAGTGTATCGCTGTTTTTCGGTTTTACCTAGATTTTTGTTTGCACTATACGCCTATCATTATTTCCAATCTTTGCCCTTGACTTCCTCCCCTCCCTATCGTTCGGGGATTGCTTCTACAAGACGATTAAAAAAGCCAAACAGACTTGTTTGGCTTTTTTGCACTCACTGATGCGCAGTTGCCCTAGGCGCTTATTGCAGCATTAGGTACTCAAACGCGCTCAATGCCGCTTTACTTCCCTCGCCCATGGCGATGTTGATTTGTTTAAAGGGTACCGTAGTCACGTCCCCACAGGCAAATATGCCTTGGCGAGAGGTTTGGCATTTTTCGTCAATCTCGATTTCGCCAAACTTTGTGACATTGACCAACGCTTTGACCACCTCAGAATTTGGCACTAGACCAATTTGTACAAACACTGCCGATAACGGTAATTCTTTGTTGTCACCCGTGGCGCGCTCTTGGTATACCATAGCGCTCACTTTGCCATTGGTGGCTTTGATTTCTTGGCTTGCCACACCTGTCAATATATCAATATTGGCACGCTCTTTGGCTTTGGTGACAAGCACTTGGTCAGCTTTGAGTTGGTCGGCAAATTCTAGTACGGTAACGTGTTTGACAATTCCTGCCAGGTCAAGCGCCGCCTCAATACCTGAGTTACCACCGCCCACCACTGCCACGTCTTTGCCTTTAAAGAAAGGACCATCACAGTGAGGACAATAAGCGACGCCACTGCCGATATTTTCTTCTTCGCCTTTGATTCCTAGTTTGCGCCATTTTGCCCCCGTGGCGACCACGATGCTGCGGGTACTAAAGCTTTCACCTGTATTGAGGGTAATTTGGTAGCTAAGTTTGCTATCGCCTTGGGCAGGTTGCTCGACAATATCTTTGACACTGACCATTTCTTTGACAGTGATGTCATAGGCTTGGATATGTTTGGCAAAATTTGCCGCCAATTCATTGCCGTTGGTCAACGGGATAGAAATCAAGTTTTCAATGTCTTGGGTATCTTTGACTTGCCCACCAATACGGTCTGTAACCATGGTAACTTTTAAGCCTTTACGCGCCACATAAATCGCGGCAGCCACCCCAGCCGGCCCACCACCAATGACAGTGACATCTTGCTGCTCAAGCTGACTGCTTGCGGCACCTGTCATAATCTCTGGGTATTGCTGCTGTAGTTTTTCAAGGAGTTTGGCAGTGTCAATTTTACCATTGGCAAAAGGCTTGCCGTTTAAAAACACGGCAGGCACCCCTTGGATATTGCGCGCATTGATAAGGTCTTGAAACACCCCGCCATCAATCATTTCATGGCTAATATTGTCATTTAGTAAGGCAAATTGGTTAAGCGCTTGCACCACCTCGGGACAGTTGTGGCAAGACAGTGATACAAACGTTTCAAATTTTAGGGGCTGCTGGATATGTTTTATCATTGCTTGGATACTGCTATCAAGCTTAATCTCACTACCACCTGCCTGTAAAATCGCCAAAATCAATGAGGTAAACTCATGTCCACCAGGAATACCACTAAACACGATACCAGTATCTTGCCCCTGTGTTACAATTTTAAAACTCATTGGGCTAAGGCTTGCATCAACCGTTTGCGCTAGTACAATTTTATCGCTCGTACCTGCAATTTTGGTCAAAAAATCCAGCAACTCAGCGCGCTGTTCATGCTCACCTGCGCCTAGCACAAAAGTAATGGGTCGAGTCATGCGTTCACTATAGCTTTTTACTGCGTCTAATAAATTTTGATCTAACATGGTGTTTCCTTATTGTTGAGATGCCATTGTTGGAATGTGACTGTTGGGATGTTTTATCTTTATATAGAACTATTATTGTGCTTTTTTGGCAGCTTGACAATGTGAGATAGTCAATCATTAT
>CALAPG010000273.1 GCA_937889485.1 uncultured Moraxella sp.
AATATAAGAAGTCGGTTAATGCTAAGGTTCTTTGCCAATAATCGCTGGCTTGTAGTGGGGTGCGTTGATGGCTACGCACCGCTTGCCAGCTATTAATCCACGTTTGGCGGTGCTGATACCACTCACTGTCTAGCATTTGCAGTGCCACAAAAGGGGCATACCCTGACAAGCTGCTGGCCTGTTCTAGTGTGCTACTGGCAGTTTGCGGCAAGTATTTTTGCATCAACGCCAAAGACTGTTGTGGGGTGACGTGGCTGACCGAAAAAGCCTGTAACCGTGAGCGAATGGTGGGAAGTAGCTGTGAGGGACTATCGCTAATAAGGCAAATGATAACGTTTTCGGCAGGCTCTTCTAAGGTTTTTAATAGCGCATTACTTGCCGCCACCGTCATGGCATCGGCTTGATGGATGACCACGATACGAAGCCCTGCGCTTGATTGTACAACAAATGGCTGTAATGCACGAATATCATCAATTTTGATGCTCATTGTCGGCTGATGCGAGGGTGCCTGCGCAATCGGCTGGCTTGGTGATTTGGATTTTGATGGGTTAATTTTTGTGCCTGTGTAGCTCGCTGGCGTGGATGGTTTGGGTAGTTGGTATAGATTAGGATGGTTGCCCGCGATCAGCCATTGGCAGCTGTCACAAGTGCCACAGGCGCTAGCCATATTGTGAGGATCAGAATGTTTTTGCTGACATAGTAGCCAAGCCACAAAACGATAGACAAAGGCGCGCTTACCTGTGCCTGCATTGCCTGCAAACAGCATGGCGTGGGGCAATCTGTCAGTGTGACGGGTGAGGTATTGCCAAGTTGATTGCTGCCAAGGCAATACGTCAGCAAATAGCCACTGCGCTATCACCGATTGTTCCACAGGATCTGGGTGATGAAATGTTTTTTTGTTGGTGTCAATCTGGTTATCAAGAGTTTGCATGAGTTGGTGGGTCGCCCAAGTTGGGATTTTTGACGGAATTTTTGTGAGTCGTCATGTGGGTAATCACAGAGGGTAGTATAGCGCTTGTCGGTCAATAATCAATCGAAAAATCATTTGTGCAGCCGCCTATTGGTACCCTGCGATACGTATTTTGTTGCAAAAAAATAATGGATTTTATGGCTAAAGTGCATTAAATTTCCAGTTTTAGATATCTATTTTTAATTTTTTTTCTTTTTTGTCATCATTTGTCACATACTGGGCGCATAGGGTGTTTGCCCTTACTGTCTAGTCATTTAGTCATTTAGTCACTCAATCTCGAGGTTAGTTTGACGAATCTATCAAAACCTAATAAACAGCAGACACCTTTATTAAAAACAATAACATCCGATAACCCCTCTAGCCCTGATGCTTTGGCGGTCATGGCTAGTCTACCCGATCGGCTTGCCAAGTTGCTAGCAGAGATAAATGCATCGCGAGATTCTCCACAACCTGCCTTGTTTAAGCAGCTGCTAGATACGCTGCGTTATGGTGCTGAGGATGTCAAAACCGCCAATGCCCGTATGGAGAGTTTTATCCGCTTGTTACGGCGCCAACCCAACTGGGCAGAAGGTTTGTGTGGCTTTATTTTGACCCTCATTAATCGCTACCGTCAAGTGGCGCTTTATACAGATTTGGGCATTTTGTCTGATGCAGGTTTTTCTTCCCAATTTTTTTATTTGGTTGGGCAAAAATTTTTACCCGCTGTTCCCGATGACCGCGATTTGGTGGGGTTGTTTGATGAGTTATTTGCCACGCCCAAAACTCGTTATTGGGTCAAGCTCATTCATGAACGCTGGTGGATTGAGCTGATCTTGGTGCTACAAGTGCCGACAGGCAAGCAGGCGCTGCTTGATGAGTTACAGTCCAATGTGCTTCGGGCAATTACGATTTTGACCGCTAGAATTAATGGCATTGGTCTAAATACTGATTTATTACACGCATTTCCCAATAGTCTAGACAACCAAGCCACATTTATCGAGCTGCACCATGAGGTGGCAGTATTTGTAAGTCATTTTCAAAAAACCATGCAGCCTCAAGATAGCCAAGCCATGCCGCTGCCTGCAGCCGATAGCAGCCAAATTTTTGTATTGACTGAGCAAGCACAAAATATTGTTCATCATATTCGCCGCCGTATTCATAAAACAGGTATTACCGTGCGCACCACCAATATGTTGGTGCGCCTTGAGCAGAGCTTACGCCGCCTTGAGCTATTGGTGTCGTTGCTATCCACAGATAACCACACCAAGAAAAAAACAGTGGTTGAACTTATTAATACGTTATATGAGGGGTCATACAACCGCACCAGTTTTCGTTATCTGTTTGGGATCAATACCGCGCTTTTATCAAGACGGGTAACCGAAACCGCCAGTAAAGTGGGTGAGCATTATATTAGCACCGATAAAGTAGGCTATCGCAAGATGTACAAAAAAGCGGCGCTTGGCGGCTTGTTGATTGGCATGATGGCAACGCTCAAAATTCTTGGTAAAACCTTGCCCCTTGCTCCTTTTGGGGTGGCATTTATGAATAGTATGATTTATGGACTGGGGTTTGTCGCTATTCATATCATTGGCGGTACGGTGGCAACCAAGCAGCCTGCTATGACTGCTGCGGCTATTGCTTCGACTATCTCCGAGGTCAAGGGGCGTAAAGCGTATCAGTTTAACAAACTTGCCGAACTGGTCGTTGATATTATGCGTACCCAGTTTATTGCCATTATGGGTAATATTTCTATTGCCATGCCGATGGCACTATTGATTTCATCGTTATGGCTTTATGGGTTTGGGCATCCGTTGACGTCAGAAGCCACAGCTGAGCATTTACTTCATGATTTAAACCCTTTTACGTCCTT
This sequence comes from uncultured Moraxella sp., assembly GCA_937889485.1. Taxonomy (GTDB): domain Bacteria; phylum Pseudomonadota; class Gammaproteobacteria; order Pseudomonadales; family Moraxellaceae; genus Faucicola. The sequence continues at coordinate 2,820 of CALAPG010000273.1, forward strand.
GGCAATTTTTCATGCCGCGATTGCAGGGGTTTATCTGTATATCTCAGGGCTTATTGCGGGCTATTATGATAATTTAGCGGTACATAACAAAATTGGTGAGCGTATCCGCCATCAGCCCACGTTAAAGCGGTTAGTTACGCCTATTAGTTTGCTGCGGTTTAGCGAGTTTGTGGAGCGCAATTTGGGCGCGATTATGAGTAATTTTTTATTTGGGGTGTTTTTAGGTAGTACCGCCACGATTGGCTTTATTTTTGGCTTACCGCTGGATATTCGGCATATTGCTTTTGCATCTGCCAATTTTATTCATGGCGTCTTTAACGTCTATGCCAATACGGGCGCTTTGCCTGACATTGGTATTATTATGGCAGGCTTATTGGGGGTCATTGTGATTGGCATGATTAACTTAATGGTGAGCTTTTCGTTGGCACTGATGACGGCACTGCGGGCACGGGATGTTAAAGTGTTTGAATGGCGCTCTTTATTTAATCTGGTTGCCTCACATTTGGTGAGTCAGCCCTCAGACTTTTTTATTCCTCGTAAAGAGCCAATGAAATATGCGCTCATTGATAGTGAGGGCAATATTATTTATGATGATAGACCCCCAACCAGCACCAAAACCACTAAAGCAAAAGCTGATAAAGCCAACGTGTGTAGCACAGTGGTTTCGGTGGATGCCGTCACCCATACCGATAAATTAACTGACGCGCAAATTGCTGAGAAAAAACAAGCCATCAAAGAAAAAGTGGCGGAAAAAGCGGCAGACCCCCTAACCACTGCCGACACTGCCAGTAAATTACCCAAATAATTTTGCCAAGGATTTTTATGAACGCTACCACATCACCGACTATTAACCCCTCTGCAAATTTTCTTAGCCCGACCCAACTTGCTAGCTATCTAGATACCTTGCTACAGTGCGGCGATTTTCAAGATTATTGTCCCAATGGTTTGCAAGTAGACGGCGGTCAGGCTATTGGACATATTGTAACGGGGGTTAGCGCCTCACAAGATTTGATTGAACAAGCCATACAGCAGCAAGCACAGGCGATTATTGTCCATCATGGCTATTTTTGGAAAGGTGAATCGTCCCCGCTTACAGGGATCAAAGGCAAGCGCATTCGCTTATTGATGCAGCATGGTATTTCGCTTTTGGCATATCATTTGCCCCTTGATGCCCATCCCGTGCTTGGCAATAATGCCCAACTTGCCAAACTGTTAGGGTTTGACGGTCATGACGCTTTATACCCTGCTCAAAAGCACCCCATTGGTAACATAGCCAACCTTACCACCCCCATCACGCCCGCCCAGCTTCAAGCAGACCTAACCAAAGCGCTAGCGCGTGAACCCTTGCATATAAGTGGCGGCAATCAGATACTCACACGCATTGGGTTTTGTACAGGCGGCGCGCAAGATATGATTGAGCAAGCGGCTCAGATGGGCTGTCAGGCGTATATTTCAGGTGAGGTTTCTGAGCGCACCACACATCTTGCCCGCGAGCTGGGTATTGAGTATTTTGCCGCTGGGCACCATGCTACCGAAAGAGGTGGCATTATGGCGCTTAGTGAGTATATTAAAGAACATCTAGGCTTGTCCGTCAATTTTGTGGATATTACCAATCCCGTCTAAAAATACGCTTATTTTTGACAAAATGGTGAAAAACTTCGCAGTTTATCGTGTTTTTTGCCATTTTTATCACAAATTTGCTCCATTTAACCAAACAATCAATGACGCCATCCTTTATTTTTACTACAATATCCCCAATTCATTTTTATATAACAGTGATGTCATGCTTTGCCAAACAGCTGCGTGCCATACGTTATGTTACGTTAAATTTTTTGTAAACCAAGCTTGATACCTGATTATAAGACGTTGCCATTATCAGATATGGGCGGCGCCCAAAAAAAATCGTCCACCTGTGCAGTGGCGTGCTTTTTGTGGGTATGAGTAGGTTAGCAACTGACCGTAATACGGTATTTATTGTTTGATTGGGTGTTTTCTTATGACTAATAGGAAGATATCACCGTCCTAGGTATAAGAAGAGGCAACTGGCTTTGCCTCTTTTTTTAGCGTTAAGTTTCTAACGACCTATTTTGGATGAGAGCTATTTTTGGATTATATCAACCACGGCTATGGTGGGCGTTTTGATGGTAATAAAACGTCTAGCGGTGGGTTGTTTCATAAACTGTTTTCATTTGGCATAGTTGATTGTCGTATTAATTTAACGTACCTAACGTATGTGTGCCTTGGAGTTACACATGCCTCTTCATTCATCTCTCGAATATTTCGCTAAGATGGGGTTGGCACCCTATATTACCCATATTACCCACGGCAATGGGCGCGTTGGTGCGTTCAAATTACAGTCTAATGGATATCCTTTATTAACGATGACAAATAGGGCGAAAAAAACGGCGCCATTGAAGTTTTTGCAGTTTGAACCGCTTTTGCCCAAATCTGCTGCGACTTGCTGCCAACGTGGTGAGTTTTTGGGAGTAGCGCATTGTTTGCCTACAGTCAGTATGCTGTGCGGTCAACAGCTGCCTTTAGCCCAGCCTAAGTTGTCACTGATAAGCGCCACCAATCAGTTTTATCCTATCAATATCCCTGCTAGTAAGCATTGGCTTTTTCGGCGTTTTTTGCGCCCGCTGCGGTGGCTTTTTGCCAATAAAAAAATTGTGGGTATGATGGGAGCTGCCCTCCCTATGTTATATGCAGCAGTTAGTTGGCAAAGTAGCAATGATAGGTCGTTTGCTAGCGCCACGCCTGCTATGGCAACTTATGAGCAGATTGTTGACCAGCAACAGCTGCGTTTAGCAACGGTGAATAATACGACCACGTATTTTGCAGATCAAAGCTTGGCGCACGGTTTTGGCTATGATGTTTTACGGCGTTATGCTGATCATTTAAAGGTTGGTATGACAACCTTGGTGTATGACAACGAGCAGCAAGCGCTTGCCGCAGTCACGGCAGGACAGGCAGACATGGCACTGACTACCATGCCGCATACCAATTTTGCAGCAAATGATGAGATGGTTGCTGCAAGCCTCACCTGCGAACAAGATTATTTATCCGAGCATGGTCTTAATCAATCGGTAAGTTTACAGTTTAAT
>CALAPG010000274.1 GCA_937889485.1 uncultured Moraxella sp.
ATTGGCTGCAATACCCGCCAAATACCGAGTACGTATCTAGCTATATTGAAGCGCGGGGTGGCAGTAGTGGTTTTGATAATGTGCTATTTTTTGGGCTGCAAGCCTTTTTAAAGGCGTATCTATGCCAACCAATTTGCCAAGCCGATATTAAAGAGGCTAAGGAATTATTAGCCGCCCATGGCGTGCCTTTTAATGAAACAGGGTGGCAGCGTCTTTTGACCAAGCACGGCGGTTATCTACCCTTACGTATTCAAGCACTGCCTGAAGGAATGGTGGTTCCTACAGGGCAGGTACTCTGCCAAGTGGTCAATACTGACCCTGAATTTTATTGGCTGACCAGTTATATAGAAACCACTTTGCTCCGTGCAGTTTGGTATCCCTCAACCGTTGCTAGTTTGTCTTACTACTGCAAACAAATCATCAAAGCAGGGCTAGAAAAATCAGCAGATAATTTGGACAACCTTCCCTTTAAGCTTCATGATTTTGGGGCACGGGGTGTTTCAAGTCTTGAGTCTGCCGCGATTGGTGGTCTTGCCCACTTGGTGAATTTTTCAGGTACAGATACCCTAAGCGCGATTGTAGCGGCAAATCGTTGGTACGGCATGCAAGACACGATGACAGCTTTTTCAATTCCCGCCGCTGAACATAGTACCATGACGACTTGGGGGCGTGAGCATGAATCTGACGCCTATGCCAATATGTTAAAACAGTTTGGTGGTGAAGGCAAAACCTTGGCAGTCGTCAGTGATAGTTATGACCTCTGGAATGCCATTGACCATATTTGGGGCGGCGATTTAAAGCAGCAAGTGCAACAAACAGGCGGAACATTGGTGATTCGACCAGATAGTGGCGATCCTATTAAGGTAGTGCGTGAGGCCTTACAACGTCTGGCGGCCAAGTTTGGCACCTCCGTTAACCAAAAAGGTTACAAGCTATTGCCCAGTTATGTGCGTTTAATCCAAGGTGACGGTATCAGTCCCGCTAGTATGGGCAAAATCATTGAAGCAGTGATTGGCGCAGGCTTTAGCAGTGATAACATCACCTTTGGTATGGGCGGTGGGCTATTGCAACAGGTCAACCGCGATACCTTAAACTTTGCCATGAAAACCAGCAGTGCCCGCGTGGATGGCTACTGGCGAGATGTCTATAAAGACCCAATTACTAGCGTCAATAAGCGCAGCAAACGCGGCCGCTTGGCGCTGGTGAGGCACCAAGGTAGTTTTATGACGATTCGAGAAGACGAGCTAGCCGAACAAAACAATCTCTTACAAGATGTGTTTTTGAATGGTGAACTTTTGGTTGATGACAACTTTAATACGATCCGCGAGCGCTCATCAACCAAATAACTGATTGACCAGTAGACCATTAATAGGCTTTTGCCAACCCTAAATAGTGTTGGTGAAGGCGATCAAGCTGAGCGTGTAGGTCTTCTAGGCTGGTGTTATTTTCTATAACGTCATCTGCCTGTGCCAAGCGCTCGCTGCGAGCAAGCTGATTTGCCATGATGTTTTTGATACGTTCTGGCGTTTGTCCATCGCGCTGACTTGCCCGCGCTAGCTGTAAGGACTCATGACTATCGACTACCAAAATCTTATCACACAAATTTGCCAGCCCCGCCTCGGAGGCTTCTAACAGTAAAGGCGCCACAAGTACCACATACGGGGATGTGGCTACGGCTAGTCGTTCTTTGGCTAGTTGGCGGATGGCAGGGTGAGTAATTTGTTCTAGATCCATGAGTGCTTGTGACCGCCCAAAAACATGCTCGCGCATTGCACGGCGATCAAGTTCGCCCGAGGCGTCAAGCACCCACTCCCCAAACTTGGCAACGATTTTTTTAAGCGTGGCAGAACCTTTAGCAACCACCTCGCGGGCAATCATATCAGCATCTATCGTCACAATACCTTGTTCATCAAACCAGCGACTCACTTGTGATTTGCCGCTGCCAATGCCACCTGTTAATCCTACTACCAACATAACTGCTCCTTTAAGTTAGTGCTAATTGCAGTTGTTCTACTCAAAACTTACCCAAATACCACGCCATGATCTGCTCCCCATACAACAAAGCAATCATACCTGCTATGGCGATATAAGGTCCAAAAGCAAACGGTTTACTTTCGCCTGCCCGCTTCATTAACATAATGCCAATCACCGAACCTACAAGCGCCGATACAAAAACAATGAGCGGCAACATCAACGCACCTAGCCATGCACCCAACGCCGCCAAAAGTTTAAAGTCGCCATGTCCCATTCCCTGCTTACCCGTAATGAGTAAAAACAACTGATAAACCACCCAAAGACATAAAAAACCAATCACGTAGCCAAAGATTGCGGCGGTTGGGCTAACAAATAGCCCAAAGGCATTAACCAACAAACCAAGCCCTGCAAGTGGCAGAGTAAAACGGTCGGGTAATAACTGGGTGTCAAAATCAATACCGGTTAGCGCAATCAGTGTCCAAGTAAAAACGAGTGCCGCAAGCGCCTGCAGACTGACACCAAACTTTGTGACGACCATGACAGACAACACCGCAGTAATGATTTCTACCAACGGGTAACGCTTACTAATTGGCTGATGACAGCCACTACATTTTCCCCGCAGCACTAGCCAACTAACGACTGGCATATTTTCATACCAGCGTATTTGGTGACCACAATGTGAGCAGCGAGAAGCAGGGTGACTTAACGTCAATGGCGCTTCTGGGGTAACGGGTTCATCGGGGTGCAACAACCACTGGCACTCGCTGTGCCATTGCTGCTGCATCATCTTGGGCGTACGATAGATGACCACATTAAGAAAACTGCCCACACATAGCCCCAGTATGCCCGTTAGCACCTTACTCAAAAGCGGCGACTGTGACAATAACCCAAAAAAATCTGCAAAAAAAGCCATCGTCTTTAACCCACCACTGAGCCCATTTGGAAAATAGGCAGATACATGGCGATCACGAGACCACCTACCAAAACCCCCAACACTGCCATGATGAGCGGCTCCATCAAGCTTGTCAAACCATCCACCGCATTATCTACTTCGTTTTCGTAGTAAGTCGCAACTTTGTCCAGCATTTCTTCTAAGCTACCTGCTTCTTCGCCGATACCCACCATTTGAATTGCCATACTCGGAAATAAGTTGGTAGAACGCATCGAAAACTGTAACTGCTGACCTGTTGCCACATCTTGTTTGACTTTTTGGGTAGCATTATAAAAAACCACATTATTAGTTGCCCCTGCAGTTGAATCTAGCGCATCGATCAGAGGCACGCCCGCAGCAAATGTGGTGGATAAGGTACGCGCAAACCGTGCAATCACGGCTTGATAGGCAATATTACCAAAAATAGGCATTTTTAGAGTAAAACGGTCTAACCCATCTTGGAATGCTTTGCTTCGTTTTTTGGCTTCAACAAAGCCCACCACCGCGCCTGCAATCGTAAATAGCAATAACCACCACCATTTTTGCATCCATTCGGACATATTAACAACCATCTGGGTAAACGCAGGCAGCTCGGCACCAAACGAGTGAAACAGTTCGGCAAAAACAGGTACCACTTTTACAAGCAAAATAATGGTCACCACAATGGCAACCACAATGACGGCAATGGGATATTTTAGTGCTTTTTTGATTTTTGCTTTGAGAAGCTCACTTTTTTCTTTGTAGGTTGCCACACGTTCTAGCATCGTTTCTAGCGCACCCGACTGCTCACCTGCTTCTACCAGCGAACAAAACAAGTCATCAAAATAACGCGGGTGTTTGCGCAGTGCTCCTGCAAATGTACTGCCCGACTCAACCTCAGATTTGACATTGAGTACCAGCTCTTTCATCGTAGGATTATCAAGGGCATCTGCCACAATTTCAAAAGATTGTGTCAAGGGTACCCCCGCTTTCATCATAGTGGCAAGCTGACGCACAAAAATGGCAATATCAATTGCTTTGATGCTTTTTTTCATCTGAAACAAAGGCTTCGCTTTTTTCTTGATGGTTTTAACCTGAATGCCTTGTTTGCGCAGTTGGGCTTTAGCCAGCTCAATGTTGCGGCTGGTGGTCTCACCTTTGACTTTTTCACCGCGACGGTTGACCCCATCATAGACAAAGTCTAATAACATTTCTGTTTGGACTTTTGCCATATATTTAACCCCTTATTGTATAAAATGATGTTATATCAATGTTTTTTGTCAATGATTATTCACTGGTAACGCGATACATTTCTTGAATACTGGTGGTACCCTGTAATACTTTCATGATACCAGAGCGGCGCAAATCTCTAAAACCTTGCTTGAGCGCGGCGTCTTTGATTTCGATGGCGTTGCCATCTTCCATGATAATCCGTGCAATTTCTGGGGTCACTTTCATGACTTCATAAATACCTACCCGACCTTTATAGCCCTCACGGCATTCACTACACCCCACAGGTTCATAAATAATATTTTTTGGATCCGCCAAGTCTTGTTCGGTAAAACCCATTTCAAGGAGGCTTTGTTTGGGCACATCGGTGGGCTTTTTACAGACTTTGCATAGGCGCCGCGCTAAGCGTTGTGCGATCACCAAGTTGACAGAGGTAGCAATATTAAATGATGCTACCCCCATGTTGCGTAGACGGGTGAGGGTTTCTGGGGCGGAGTTGGTGTGGAGGGTAGATAGCACCATATGACCTGTTTGTGCCGCTTTGATGGCAATTTCTGCCGTTTCTAAGTCACGAATCTCCCCCACCATGACAATATCAGGATCTTGACGCAAGAACGATTTTAATGCGCTGGCAAAGGTGAGACCCACTTTGTTATTGACGTTTACCTGATTGATGCCTTCAAGGTTGATTTCGACTGGGTCTTCGGCGGTGGAAATATTGGTTTCTACGGTATTTAGAATATTTAGACCCGTATATAACGATACCGTTTTTCCCGAGCCTGTGGGACCTGTAATTAATAGCATACCTTGGGGTTTGTTTAAGGCATCCATAAATAGTTGCTTTTGGTCGGGTTCATAGCCCAATGCATCAATACCCAACATGGCAGAGGATGGGTCTAAAATACGCAATACAATTTTTTCACCAAATAGTGTAGGCAGTGAGTTTACCCGAAAATCAATCGCGCGCTCTTTAGAAATTTTTAGTTTGATACGTCCATCTTGTGGTACTCGCCGCTCAGAAATATCCATTTGTGACATCACTTTAAGGCGCGCGGCAATTTTGCCAGACAACTGAATGGGCGGGTTTGCCATTTTTTGCAGCACACCATCAATACGAAAACGCACACGATAGGATTTTTCATAAGGCTCAAAATGCAGATCGGATGCACCCATTGTGATGGCTTTAATCAGCATACCATTAATAAATTTTACAACAGGCGCCTCATCACTACCATCTAACAAATTGCTTGTGCCCGCCTCTTCATCGGGACGTGCTTCGTCAAACTCTACCGCTTCCATGTCGTCAAAATCAGACAACCCCGTTGCTGCATAGACTTTTTCAATCACCGCTTTGATTTTGTGATGCTCTGCTACCACCGTCTCAACCGTAAGACGGGTACCAAATCGCAGGGCATCCAATGCATCAACCTGCGTTGGATCACTCATGGCGACAAATAAGCGACTGCCTCGCTGAAAAATAGGAACGATGTTGAACTGGCGGATAATTTTTTCTTCCACCGCATCTTTGGGAATATAATTAACATTGATAGCCTCAAGGTCAATCAAAGGGTCACCAAACTCCCGCGAAACAACCCATGCAATGGCATCAGGACGCACCAATTTATTATCAACCAAATGCGCAATCAAATTGGTTTTTTGCTGTTGCGTTTCTGCCAAGACCTTTTGCATTGCTTCTTCGCTAATCAAGCCGTCATGGACTAAGCGAGAAGCAATTCCACCAAAACTAGGAAGTGATGCAGCCATAAAATTTTTCATCCACTATTTGTTAAAAGCCGTCGATAAAAATACTTAAAGACGTCACTAAAAAATTATTATATACACGGGAAAAACCATTGGTTTATATATTAACAAATGATTACAGTTAACTTCTCCCCCTACTTAGCGCAAAGGGATTTCTTCTAGAAGACGGTCAAGCCCGACCGCAAGCATGGGCTTACTGGCATGGATATTTTTCTCATGCCCTATACACACCCAACACACATGACTGTGAGCATAGCGCTTGTCTTGCAAATGAGCAAGGCAATGCTTCGCTTAATTTATTTTCATCTCTTATTTACAAACTGACGCTAGCTTGCTATTTTCTAGCTTTGGTGCGAATTTTGTTGATAGATTGAATGATCTGTGAGTGCAAGTTCTGTAATTTATTGCCACCTTTGATGTATGGGTTTAGGTGTATTGGTTTAGATTGTCATCCAAAAGACATTTGCCAATGTCCAGTATGCGGTAAATACGCATGGCTTGACGCATTAACGTGGTGCCACGCTAGCTTTACCAAACCAGTTAATTGGTAGGTTTCAATAGTTTGGTTGGTCTATGTATTTATATCGCCTACCTAGCTTGAGTATTTTCGTGGGTTAAAGTATAATTAGATTCTTCTATTTTACAGTTGGTCTTATGACATGTCAAACGATTTAAGACGTGGTAGACACGTTGTTTATAATCTCCATGTGCATTTGGTCTTTGTGGCAAAATACCGCAGAAAATTATTTACTAAAGAGATTTTGGACGATATGCAGGTAATTTTTTCTGATGTTTGTACAAAATTTGAAGCACAGTTGGTTGAGTTTGATGGTGAAAGTGATTATGTACATTTATTGGTCATTTATCCGCCTAAAGTCGCTGTTTCTAATCTGGTTAATAGCTTGAAAGGTGTTTCTAGTCGTTTACTACGTAAGAAAGACCATCCATCCATGAACGCGCAGTTAGACGGCGATGCCTTATGGTCACCTAGCTACTTTGCAGGTAGCTGTGGCGGTGCACCAATCGAGATGATCCGCCAGTATATCGAAGCGCAAAATACAAGCCACTAAATACCATCGATGCGTAAGCTGTAAGCATGGTGATTTAAGTTACCGTATATCCACCGCTTAAAGTCGTTGGTTTTGCGGCAACGGTAGCGATAGATAGATAGATAGGTACATACATAAATATCATCTTTCAAATCAGTCACTTGCAAAAATAGGTTTAGCCAAATCGCCGAATACTTTATAATTCTTCTTTTAATGCCCTATAATCCCCTATTTCATATCTAAACACGGACAGGAACACTATGCAAATGCTTGATCGTTCGCCAAACTGGCAAAACCCTTGGATCGTGGCAAATTGGAAAATGAACCCAGCATCACGCTCAGACGTCATAGCGCTGCTCGATCAACTCGCCAACCAATGGAGTGTCACCAACCGTCTATCGCACTGTAACGTGGTGTTAGCACCTAGCATGCTTCATATTGACACCGTCAATCAACTACGCCACCAGCATGCGCTCCCCGTTGCCCTTGCCGCGCAAAACCTATGTGCCCAAAGTGCTGACAAAGGTGCCTTCACGGGTGAAATATCTGCCGCACAACTAGCAGACAGCCAAGTGAACTACGTAATTATCGGTCACTCAGAACGCCGCCAATACTTTGGCGAAGATGATACCTGCTTGATTGCCAAAATTCGTTGTGCACTTTCGCAAAATCTTACCGTTATCTTATGTATTGGTGAAACACAGCAGCAATATGAAGCAGGTCAGACCCATTCGGTCATCAGCGAGCAGCTGACTGTTCTTCAAACCTTGGTAGAAACGGGCGAACTTAACCAATCACGCTTTATTATTGCCTATGAACCCGTCTGGGCAATTGGCACAGGCAAAGTTCCCACGCCTGCAGAGGTTGAAAATGTACACACCTTTATTCAATCGCAGCTTACAAACATTCACCACACCTTACACCATACGCCAATCTTATATGGCGGCAGCGTAAAAGCAGACAATGCAAAAGACATTGCCCAATGCCCAACCGTCTCAGGGGTTTTGGTCGGTGGTGCCGCTTTAGATGCCTCAAGTTTTACACAAATTATTCAAGCTTTTGCAAAAAAGTAAGTTAAACTTAGCCATTTTTAGCCAGTTTTTTGGTCACTTTTATCAACAGCTTAACAGCACTGGCATGAATGACCCAATAATTTTCATGCTAACCATCACCACACGGATAAATTTTTTGAGATAGCTATGTATACAACCATTTTAGTGATTCATATTATCGTGGCAATTTCCATGATTGGTCTTATTTTAATCCAGCATGGCAAGGGCGCAGATGCAGGTGCTTCTTTTGGGGGCGGTGGCTCTGCTACGGTCTTTGGCGCCTCAGGCTCAGCAAACTTTTTGACCCGCCTCACCGCGGTACTGACTGCCGTTTTTTTTGTGACCAGCATGACCCTCGCTATATTTGCGCGCCAGCAATCTGCCGATAGTCGCACCTTGGACACAAGCTTGGTAACGGCGCCTGCCGCCCCTGCATCCACAAAATAATAATTTTTCTTGCTTCTTCAAAATTTTTGGCGTAGAATACAGCCTCTGTTCTAGAGAACACGTCAATTTTGCGATTGTGGTGGAATTGGTAGACACGCTATCTTGAGGGGGTAGTGCTTCACGG
>CALAPG010000275.1 GCA_937889485.1 uncultured Moraxella sp.
TTAAAATCCCTCGCTAGTAATAGCGTGCCGGTTCAAGTCCGGCCCCGGGCACCATATTATAAGACCTAAGTAAATTAATTACTTAGGTTTTTTTATTGCTAAAATTCAACTTTTAGACGTGGGGATGTTTGATGCACCCCATATTAGGCTAGGTAACGAAGGTTAACGCCTTTAACCCAAACCTTGCCATATTGATACATAAACGCAACAAGCTGCCCATCAAGCTTGGGTATATTTTCTATCATATTGATTGATCGTATAATGATAATCTACCTGTTTTGGTAACTAACGACCATAAGGATTGCTAGATCCCAGCGCCTAATGTGGGCGCCTGTAGGTTGGGTTAAGACTCATGAGCATCTATTAATCTGGATGGGTTGTTGGCGTAATAAAGAACATTAGGCAATGAACCATGAATAGCTTTTCTAGATTAGTGATAGGTATGTGCATCGCTGTTGCAGTTCCCTTCAGTAGCCAAGCTGCGCCCGATCGCGAAGCGGTGGTAGTAAGAGATACCACGCTGCGCTCTTGTCCAAACAGACTATGTCCTGCGGTCAAAACCTTGCCCAAAGGCACGGTCATCTCTTGGGCAATTGCCCAAAACGGTTTTGTAAATCTGTCGCAAACCACTTATTGGGTGAGTGTTGCCGATTTAAGCTAGGCGTGACTATGACGGCTATTTGTTAACGGTTGATATGACGCCATAGGCACTACCCGTATCACTTCTTCGAAAGTGGTGATTCCTTCGGCAATTTTTTTGCCCCTGCCAAGCGCAATGGTTGGAGTCCATTTTGATAGGACTTTTGGGTTATTGTGTCTAGGCTTGCGCCTTCGTTAATGAGTTTTTTGAGCTCATTGTTGAGTACCATCATTTCATATAACCCTACCCGTCCCAAATAACCTGTGTGCCGACAATGTTCACACCCCACCGCGTGGTGAATGACGGCTGGCAGCTGAGCCTTCCAAGGCGCAACCAATTCTTGCCATGCCTGCTGTTCACTGGCTTGGATAGGCTGGGCGCGTTTGCAGTGAGGACATAGTGTTCTTACTAGCCGCTGCGCCATGATACCTAAAATGGTCGCCGAGGTTAAAAAAGGCGCAACTCCCAAGTCATGGAGCCGCGTCAGTGAACTGGGCGCATCGTTGGTATGCAAGGTAGATAGTACCAAATGCCCTGTAAGCGAGGCTTGGACTGCCATGTCTGCGGTTTCGGTGTCGCGAATTTCACCTATCATGATAATATCGGGGTCTTGACGCATGAGAGAGCGAATACCATCGGCGAAGGTCAAGTCAATGTTGTTTTGAGTTTGCATTTGATTAAAACTTGGCTCCACCATCTCAATAGGGTCTTCAATGGTGCAAACATTGACTTCGTCAGTTGCTAGTTGTTTGAGGGTGCTATATAACGTGGTGGTCTTGCCCGAGCCTGTGGGCCCTGTTACCAAAATGATGCCGCTGGTTTGGGCGGTCATCGCTTGCCATTGCTGCAAGTCACGTCCTGTCAAGCCTAGCTGCTCAAAGGTGCGTACCAATACTTCGGGGTCAAACACGCGCATGACCATTTTTTCACCAAAGGCGGTTGGCAGTGTTGACAAGCGTAGTTCCGTTTCTTGCCCTTTGGGGGTGCGTGTTTTGAGGCGTCCATCTTGGGGTTTGCGTTTTTCAGCGACATTGAGTCTACCCAAAATTTTGATGCGGGCTATGACAGCAGTCATGATACCTGCGGGCATTTCGTAGACCGTGTGGAGCACCCCATCGATACGAAAACGTACTTTGCCAATATCACGGCGCGGCTCTAGGTGGATATCACTGGCGCGCTGGTCAAAGGCATATTGTAGTAGCCAATCCACAATTTTGACGATGTGCTGGTCATTGGCATCAGGGTTTTCAATATTGGCGGCATTGCCAAGCTGCAGCAGTGCTTCAACATTGGTGATATCGGCTGCTGCACGTTTTTGACGGGTAGTGGCGCCTGCAATCGCCTTGGTGACTTGGTAAAATTCTTGGCGATAACGGTTGATTTGGTCAGGACTTAATAAAACGGTTTTGATTTTTTTTGGGGCAATGATATGCGCTATGTTGATTTGCCAATCTTGATAAAACGGCTGGTCTGTACCAATTTCTACACTGTCATCGGTGACTGCAATGGGTAGAATGTGGTGTGATTTGGCATATTCAAACGACATCATGGCGGTAATGGCAGGCACATCTATTTTTAATGGGTCAATCCGAACATAGTTGATGCCTGCTTTTTTTGCCAGCCAGCGGTTAAGCCAGTCCAAGGTTATGTGCTGATTATTTAATTTGTCGGTTAGATTAAAGCCTGCAATCACTTGCAGCGGCTGCAAGTTTGGGCGGTTACTGGTGATGACCAAGTTATAATCACGGTGGTCAATATGGGCGGCTTTTAATAATTCATCCAAGCACCACCGTGTGTCGATGATGACAGAATAGTTGGCAGATAACATAACAATCCTTGGTATTTGGTAATCAGATATTTGGGAGCGCTGGCTGCCCTTGGGGTTATTTTTTGTTGACAGCCAATGTCACTAATTTTGGTTGGGGGGCAGGGAGTGACCACAATGCGGGCAATAATTGAGGATAACGTGTTTATTTTGTAATTCTTGCTCTTTGATAATTTGGTCAATCACCAGCTGGGTTTGCTCACGCGTGAGACCAAGCTCACGGCGCAAGTTCTCAATAATATCGACTTCCATACTAATATCAATGTCATTTTCAAGAATTTTTTCGCGCAGCTCATTTTCAAGGCGCTCACGGCGCTGACTCAATTCGTTGGCAAGCCCCGATGCCAAAATACCTGCAGGCAATGCCGCCACGCCAACCCCCAATATGGTAATCATCGCGACAAGGGTTTTGCCAAGTGGGGTAACAGGCACGACATCACCATAACCCACCGTCGTGAGGGTAACCGCAGCCCACCACATCGAGGCAGGAATTGAACTAAATACCTCCGGCTGGGCTTTATTTTCAACCACATACACGCCTGCTGCCGCCATAATA
>CALAPG010000276.1 GCA_937889485.1 uncultured Moraxella sp.
GTTTATTTTGCTATTAATGCAGCAGCGCGTGGCTTTGCTATAAGATCATAGAGTGGGCGTTGGTATAATTGACCGCGCCAAATAAAATGAACATGCGCTTGTTCAAATGGCTTGTCATCAAACCATAAAAACACCCCTTCCATCATCTTTGGCCAATCATTCCAACCAATCTCTTCAACCGCCATTAACACCGCCAAAAAAGCTGATAGCAACGTGTCATGGCTGACCGCTAGCATCAAATGCCCTGCATTAGGCTGAGACTCATAAAGCAGCATTAATAAATCCAAACCGCCTTGCTGTGGGGATTTGGTACCTGGTAAATCTCCCACCAAAAAGCGATTGATAAAATTAAGAGCCCCAATTTCACGAAAAATATCACTGGCTTTTTCAGGTTCAATCACCAAACTGCCAGGCTCAACCAATAGCGATTGATGAGAGACCCCACGCGCGATACCTGCCCCTTCTTGCATCAAAATAGCAGTGTCAATGCAGCGCTGAATGGGGCTGCTGATACTTTCAACATCCATGGAATAATCCAAGTTGGTTGCCAACCATCTGCCCCACGCACTGGCTAATATACGCCCATTAGGGGTTAAAGGTAGGGCATAACTGGCAAATCCATTTTTATCGGAACGTTCGCGCAATGAATGACGCGTAAATAAGATTAAACGCTCATTTTTTGGCAGTAACCTAGTGGATGCCATCATACTAGGCGGTAAATGGGCAGGCACCGAAGAGATGAATTTTTTCATTCAAAATGCTCAAAGTTGATGGTATTTTTGCAATACACTAACAAAACAGCCGCTATACTACGACCTCGATGGTTTTTGACCAATCAAATTTGATTGACGTACTACTAATTTCGCTAGGGTATGCCCTTGGGTTGACAATCACACGGGTATTGCCTTGCACATAGTCAAAAGCTTCATGGGTATGACCATGAACCCACAAGCTAGGCGCGTATTCACTCTCGAGAATCTCGCTCAAATCCGTAACAAACGCAGCATTACTCGGCAAATCTTGATATTGAGCAGAAACTGAGTTGGGACTAATACTATGATGAGTGATGACCACAGTGGGCTGCTGTGTTGATTGGACATCCTGTAGCTGCGAGAGTAGCCAGCTTTTGTGCTGCTCATGAATCAACATACTATCCTCGGGCGTAAATAGTCGTCTACCCCTATAAATTTGCTGATAATCACGCATCACTTGCTTTGCTGCCGCTAAGGTGTCCTCACGCGCTTGGTAGGTATAATCCGTCCACAAAGTCGCACCCAACAACCGAACCCCCGCGAATAAAACTGTATCACACTGTAACAGCGTCACCTGCGTACCTTCTGTGAGCTGCTTTAGGTGTTGATCAAAACGGGCAACATCCTCCCCAAAATACTCATGATTACCTGTAATCACAAAGATAGGCTTGTTAAGGCGATGGGCTTGCTTGATAAGCCAACGAATGCCCATATCACCATTGGCGGTGTCGCCTGCCACAATAATTGCATCACAGTCGGTTTTGGGAATCTCCCCCATTGCCAAGCCACGCCTTACATAACTATCAATGTGCAAATCACTTAATATTTGAAAACGTACTACCATAGCCTGCTCTTATGTTGCCACTCACTGTTGGTACGGATGATGTTGGCTAAATCATTAATTATTAAGGGTCGCCAAAATTTTTTGCAACTTAGCAGTAGGGTTGGCAGATGCGGTGATAGAACGTCCAATCACCAAATAATCTGCCCCATTTGCCATAGCCTCGCTTGGCGCACAAATACGCGTCTGATCATTGCTAGCATCTTCAGGCAAGCGTATACCAGGTGTGACCAATAAGAAATCTTTGCCACATAGCGGCTTTAATAGTTTTGCCTCTTGCGCAGAGCAAACCACCCCATCCAAACCCGACGCTTTGGTTAATAATGCCAAGCGTTTGACATGGTTTTCAACACTACCCTCGATACCGATATCTGCCAAATCTTGCTGTGACATCGAGGTTAGCACGGTCACGGCAATTACCAGCGTATCATAGTTTTGACGAGAAAGCCGCTCTTTAACCGTCTGCATGGCAGTACGACCGCAGCTAGCATGCACATTGACCATCCACACGCCCAAATCAGCCGCTGCCAATACTGCTTGTGCAGTGGTGTTGGGGATATCGTGAAATTTTAAATCCAAGAACACCTCAAAAGACCGCTGGTGTAATGACTGCACAAATGCACTGCCGTATTTGGTAAATAACTCTTTACCCACCTTCAATCGGCATAAAGTGGGGTCAAGACTATCTGCCAATACTAGCGCCTCGCGCTCAGACATATTATCTAGCGCCACAATCACTGGCGATTTAGTTTGGGAAGTGCTTTTACTTGTCATACCATAGTCTCTCTTACAACATTACTAAGCTTAAAACAACCATCGTCAATTTAAGCCTCTATTAGTTAGTGAACGGGCGAATTAGTGAATAGGCGGCAAAGCCGTATTTGATTTACCATTAACATTAACATTGAGCGGTAGCCCTTGGTCCATCTTTTGTGCCAAATGCTGCTCTAGGCTGTGCTGTGTATGCATGAGCTTGTCACGGGTTTGGGTCAGCTCTTTATTTAGGCGTTGATTCTCAAGCTTTATTTGCAATACCCGAAATAATATCAAACCTAGTAACAATCCTGCAATAATTCCCAATAA
>CALAPG010000277.1 GCA_937889485.1 uncultured Moraxella sp.
CGTCTAGGCGTGCCAAACGTGCTTGGGTATCCGTATCACGGCTATCAGCCACAAAACGATAGCCATTTAGTAAGGCTGACGGGCCTAAGAACTTGTCTGGGTTCCACCAAAAAGATGGACAGCTCGTAGAGCAACAAGCACAAAGAATACACTCATAAAGGCCATTGAGCTTTTCACGGTCTTCGGGTGATTGTAAGCGCTCAGTCGGCGGTGCTGGCTGATCATTGATAAGGTAAGGATGGACTTTTTCATATTGCTCATAAAATTGGTTCATATCTACCACTAAGTCACGCACTACTGGCAAGCCAGGTAATGGGCGTAAAGTGATTTTTTGTGGCAAAGTATTCATGTTAATCAAACATGATAAACCGTTTTTACCGTTGATGTTCATACCATCAGAACCACAGATACCTTCACGGCAAGAGCGGCGGAAGCTGATCGTTTCATCCATCTTTTTTAAACGAACCAGTACATCTAGTAACATACGATCTGAGTCTAACAACTCAATCGTATAGGTTTGCATACGGGGTGCTGCGTCTTTGTCAGGATCGTAGCGGAAAATCTCGATGGTGCGAGTACCTCGGCTCATATTGCTAAACTCCACACGTTTAATGATATAGGTATAGTGTTGACCTACTTGTCAGGCTAACTTAGCAGTGCGCAAGTTAGCCTGACATTTCGGTGCATTAAATTAGTAATTAGAAAGTACGTACTTTCGGTTCAACGTAATCTACCGTTAACGGGCTCTTACGAACAGGTTTATAAATGACACGGTTACCCTCAGAGAACCAAAGTGTGTGCTTCATCCACTCTTTGTCATTGCGTCCTAATGGGGCGGCAGCATCATCGGCTGGACGTTCGTAGTCTACCACAGTGTGTGCACCACGGCATTCTTGACGAAGCGAGGCTGAAATCATGGTCGCCTTGGCAACTTCATACAAGTTTGCCACTTCTAGGGCTTCAATACGCGCGGTATTGAATACTTGTGATTTATCGCCTAGGTGCAAATTATTGACTTTGCTTTCTAAGGCTAAGATTTTTTGCACGCCTTCATTCATAGATGCTTGTGTACGGAATACACCCGCATGCTGCTGCATAGTACGGCGGATTTCATCAGCCACGTCTTGCGCGTTCAAGCCTTGCGTTGACTGCTGCAATTCATTTAAGCGTGCCAACGTTTTGTCCAATACACGTGGTGATAGTGGCTCATAATCGTGGCGATCAGCGGCATGAAATTCATCAATAATATGTTGACCTGCGGCACGTCCAAATACTACCAAGTCTAGCAATGAGTTGGTACCCAAACGGTTGGCACCATGCACCGACACACATGAACATTCACCAATGGCGTATAAACCTTTGACGATTTTTTGACTGGCGTACAAGCCCTCTGCATCTGTACCTGCTTCAAAGTCTGGCATAACAACTTGACCATGAATGTTGGTTGGGATACCGCCCATTTGGTAATGGATAGTTGGCACTACAGGGATTGGCTCTTTGGTGATATCCACGTTAGCAAAGTTTTTGCCAATTTCATAAACAGATGGCAAACGCTTCATGATGGTATCCACACCTAGGTGTGTCATGTCTAGTACCACATAATCACCATTTGGACCACAGCCGCGACCTTCTTTAATTTCTTGGTCCATTGAACGCGACACAAAGTCACGTGGTGCCAAGTCTTTTAGGGTTGGGGCATAACGTTCCATAAAGGCTTCGCCATCTTTGTTACGAAGTAGCGCACCTTCACCACGGCAGCCTTCTGTCAGCAACACACCCGCGCCAGCAACGCCTGTTGGGTGGAATTGCCAAAATTCCATATCTTGCAGGGGGATGCCTGCGCGTACTGCCATGCCTAGGCCATCACCTGTGTTAATAAAGGCATTGGTAGAAGCGGCAAAAATACGACCCGCACCGCCCGTTGCCAACACAGTAGTTTTGGCTTGGAACACCGCAACGCGACCTGTTTCTTGCTCAAGGGCAATCACCCCATTGATATTGCCTTGAGAATCTTTTACCAAATCAAGTGCAATCCACTCAATAAAGAACTCGGTACCCTGCTCAAGATTTTTTTGGTATAGCGTATGTAGCAGCGCATGTCCTGTACGGTCAGCTGCCGCACAAGCACGTTGTACCGCTTTCTCGCCATAATTAGCAGTATGACCCCCAAACGGACGTTGATAAATTGTACCATCGGCGTTACGGTCAAACGGCATACCCATATGTTCTAGCTCATACACCACTTTAGGTGCTTCACGGCACATATACTCAATCGCGTCTTGGTCACCTAACCAGTCAGAACCCTTAATGGTGTCATAAAAGTGAAAATGCCAGTTGTCATCACTCATATTGCCAAGGCTTGCCCCGATACCACCTTGTGCAGCCACGGTATGCGAACGTGTTGGGAACACTTTGGTCAGTACCGCAACATTCATGCCGCCACGAGCCAATTGTAGCGAGGCGCGCATACCAGAACCACCGCCACCCACGATGACTGCATCAAATGTCAGGGTTTGAATATTGCTAATGGTGTTGTCTTGTTTTGTTGCCATTGCTTTAATTTCCTAAATGATGGTTCAATTTGCTAAGGCATTAGCGGGTCTATTATCTCGACTAATTGCCCAAAGCAAATTGATTAATACGTTAACAAAATTTATCCTATCTGAACGTTTAGAAAAAAATCATCACGCCCCAAAATAAATATACCAGCACTGCAAGAATCATTGCAGATTGTAGTACAAAACGTAAACCACTTGCCTTCACGTAGTCAGTTAATATAGTCCACATACCTACCCATGCATGACCTACAAGTGCCAAAATAGCCAATAGCGTAAATAGGCGCATTGGCAGGCTTAGCATAAAGCCCTGCCATAGCTCAAAAGTGGGTTTATGCGTCACAAACCAACCTAACATGACCAATGAATAGATTGCCAAAACCACGGCGCTGATACGTTGTACTACCCAGTCGCGTGAGCCTGAACCCGTTAATCCTGTTGCACTTTTCATTAGAACATCACCCATACAAATGAACCCACTACCCAAAGGGCAGCCAGTACAAAGCCAATGAATGTCGCTGTACGACCACTATTTAATTCTTCATTCATGCCCATATCGGCAAATAAATGTTTAAAACCCATAACAAAATGGTAACCCAACGCTGCCACAAATACCCAAGCCACCAATTTTACTAAGGTATTACTAAACACTTGGTCAAAGCCTTCAGCGCTGGTTAGCGACGTTTGAAATATCCATAACAATACTGGAGTTAATAAGAAAAGAACAACACCAGAAACACGGTGTGTAATTGAAGCCAGAGCAATTGGATTTTTTGAATTGACATTAATTACTTGGCTTAAAGGAAGGTCGATCGGTCGGTTGCTTTTCACAGCGGGCATCCTTTATTCGT
>CALAPG010000278.1 GCA_937889485.1 uncultured Moraxella sp.
GACACTCTTTCCCTACACGACGCTCTTCCGATCTGCGAGGGCAATTAATCCGTCATCTTTAAGGGTCAGTTGGCTGGCTTTTTGGAGGGTGGTTGCCGCCGCTTTAAA
This sequence comes from uncultured Moraxella sp., assembly GCA_937889485.1. Lineage (GTDB taxonomy): Bacteria > Pseudomonadota > Gammaproteobacteria > Pseudomonadales > Moraxellaceae > Faucicola. The sequence continues at coordinate 109 of CALAPG010000278.1, forward strand.
GTCATTTTTGTCGACCTGCTGTTTGGCTTGCAGCATCAAAGCCTGCCAAGTATAAATAGAGTTGTCATGTTTGGCGACAAACGCTGTCAAGTCTTGATTCATACTCGCCTGTGCGGAAGCAAGCTGGGTCTGTGTGGCTTTATTGTCAGTTGCTGAGGTCGCTAGCGTATCAAGGTTATTTTGGTCATTTTGTATTTTGGCAAAATCGTCTGCCGCTTGCTGATCCACGCGTCCGCCATGATTTTGCCAATACTGCCAGCCAAAGTACCCTGCAAGTACCACCAAAATGGCTGAGACAATGTAGCCACCATATTGCTGTAAGGCTTGCATTGAGGATTGTTGTTCAGCAGTGGTGCTAGGTTGTACGTTTTTAACCATTTAAGGGAACCTTCTAAACAATGGCAAGTTAAAATGGGTGATTTGTAAATTGTGCAAAAAAATCTGCCTAAATAAGGTCAGGGCTTGTCACAAATAGCGCTTCTCTGGTCACTTGTCGCTGCTCACCTGTTGACATCATCTTGATGGTAAGCTGGTTGTTAGCAACTTCATCTTGTGCCAAAATGATGGTCAGTTTTGCCCCTGATTTATCGGCTTTTTTCATTTGTGCCTTTAAGCTGGTGGCACTTGCCATTTTGACACGCAAATCAGCCCTATGGGTTCGCAATTCATGCGCGTATACCATGGCTTGCTGATACACTTCAGGGTGAGCAACCACAAAGACATCACACGCCGAGGTGGGTGCAAAGGGTTGTACTTTTTGCATCAATAATAACAGACGCTCAAGCCCCATCGCAAATCCAACCGCAGGTTCGGAGGTGCTTTGTTTGTCGCTACCAATGGATTTGATTTGACCAATCAGACCATCATAGCGCCCACCTGCGCATACGGTTGCTTGGCTGCCGAGTTGTTGGGTCGTCCATTCAAAAACGGTTTTATTATAATAGTCTAAACCGCGCACCAGTTTTGGGTTAATGACGTAAGCAATGCCAACCGCTTGTAAATACTGCTGTAGCACGGCAAAATGTTGTTTGCTATCTTCCCCCAAAAAATCCCAAAGTTTGGGTGCATCTTGTAAGATATCTTGGGTGTTTTTATCCTTGCTATCTAAAATACGCAGTGGATTGGTGCTAAGGCGGCGTTGGCTGTCGTCATCTAGTTGTGATTTTTTATCGGTCAAAAAGTCAACCAACGCTTGGCGGTAAGCGAGCCGTTCGCTGAGTTCACCTAAGCTGTTGATTTCTAGTTGTACTGTGTCAAGGATCCCCAATTTTT
>CALAPG010000279.1 GCA_937889485.1 uncultured Moraxella sp.
CGTATTAAAGTGAAAATCCACACAAGTTGTTCTTGTGTTCGTTGTTATTTAATTAACTAATGATATCGTCTATCACTTAGTGAGCTTGATATTGTATTACGTTTTGTTCTACTCTGTCAAGCTTTTATTTGTTTTTTCTGAAATTCGTAACTCGTTACTTAGTTTTGTAACTCGTCGTCGCTCAGTGTGGGCGTATTATACGCTTTTTCATTAACCTGTCAACTACTTATTTTATTCTTTCTATAAAAATATACCGCCTGTGAAAGACGGCATTGATTTTATTGATATTTTATTTTTAGCTTTGTAGAAAGCTTAGGTCTTCTTCGGGGCGCTTGGTAAATACTTCGCAGCCGTTTTCTGTGACCATTAGGGTGTGTTCCCATTGGGCTGAGAGTTTACGGTCTTTGGTAATCACTGTCCATTTGTCTGGTAGGGTTTTGGTTTGCCACACGCCTTGGTTAATCATGGGTTCAATAGTGAAAGTCATGCCTGTGGTGAGTCTTGCGCCTGTATTTTTTTTACCATAATGAAGGATTTGGGGTTCGTCGTGGTAGACGTCGCTGATACCGTGCCCACAGTATTCTTTAACCACACTAAAACGCTCTGGTTCTGCAACTGCTTGTATCGCTGCACCGATATCACCAATGTATGCGCCATTTTTCACTGCTTTCATGCCTGCGTATAGTGCGTCTTGGGCAACTTTACAGATACGCTGTGCCATGATTGATCCTTCTCCGATGATCCACATTTTTGAGGTGTCACCATGGTAGCCATCTTTAATGACGGTAACGTCTATGTTGACGATGTCTCCGTCTTTTAGGATGCGGCTGTCATCAGGGATGCCGTGACAAACGACATGATTAATAGAGGTACAAAGGGTGTGTTGGTAACCATGGTAACCAACGTTGGCGGGGATGGCTTTTTGCACATCAACAATATAGTCATGGGCAAGTTTGTCTAGGGCGCCTGTGGTGATACCTTCTTTTATATAGTCATCGAGCATGACGAGTACGTCGGCAGCAAGTTTGCCAGCTATGCGCATTTTTTCAATGGCGTCTGGGTGATTAAGTAGTGTTTTCATATAGGTATGGGTCTGTTTTTTTGTCGTTTGAGAAAATTTATTATAGCTTGTTTGGGGGAATTTCACAAAATTACCTATTAGGTAAAGTTTGGTTACTTGATTTTGTTGGGTATGGGGCTTATTGTTAAGTGAACTTTTTATAGGTTGTAGATGAGGTTTGATATGGTAAAAGCAGTGGGTGTGGCAGCTTGTGGTTATACTAAACCTAGCGAGGCTGAAATTAGGAAGAATCTGAGCGATGAGCAGTATTATGTGACTCAGCAAAGCGGTACGGAACGTCCTTTTAGTCATGAATATGACCATAAGTTTGAGCGTGGTATTTATGTGGATATTGTCAGCGGTGAACCATTATTTAGTTCTACGGATAAGTATGACGCTGGCTGTGGTTGGCCTGCGTTTAGTAAGCCAATAAGTGCTCAAGTGGTGCAGGAGTTTTTTGATGACAGTCACGGTATGCAACGCACTGAGGTGCGTAGCCGTGCGGCAGATTCACATTTGGGACATGTATTTCCTGATGGACGCCCTGAGCTAGGTGGTATGCGCTATTGTATCAATGGGGCGGCACTACGGTTTATTCCGCTTGAAGAAATGGCAGCCCAAGGTTATGGGGATTTGATAGGTTTAGTGGAATGATTGATTGGTGCCAGCAAGTGCAAATTTTTAACGATAAATTCATGGCTTAATGGTTTAAAGGTATGATAAAATAGCAGCTTGTCGTTTTATTTAGAAAACGGCAAGTTTTTTTATTCATTAACATGACACACACGTTGCTATTTTTGTGCTTATCAAAGCGTAATAAGAGTTGGGCTGGGTGTTTGCAAATTTGATTAATTAATAGCTTACTATTAATGCGTGTTTGCAAATCGGCTCAATCGGTAATGTGGAGGCATAACCCAACTTTATTTAAAGGAAAATTCATGGCGTCAGCGAACCCAACCCAAGTTTCAATGCGTGATCTTTTAGAAGCCGGTGCACACTTTGGTCACCAAACTCGTTTTTGGAATCCAAAAATGGGCAAATTCATTTTTGGTGCGCGCAATAAAATCCACATCATCAACCTTGAGCACACAGTTAAAGCAATGAACGAAGCGCTAAACTTCGTCAATCGCGAAGCAGCTCGTGGTAATAAAGTATTGTTTGTAGGTACTAAACGTGCGGCAAGCAATGTAATCAGTGAACAAGCCACTCGCGCGGGTATGCCTTATGTTGACCATCGCTGGTTAGGTGGTATGCTTACTAACTGGAAAACCATTCGTCAGTCAATTTCTCGTTTAAAAGAATACGAAAAACAAGCTGAAGACGGTACTTTTGCCAAACTTACCAAACGTGAAGCGCTAGAGCGTACTCGCGAAATGGAAAAACTTGAGCGTGCGTTAGGCGGTATCAAGAACATGAACGGTTTACCTGATGCAATTTTTGTGGTTGACGTTGACCATGAAGCCATTGCTATCAAAGAAGCCAAAAACTTAGGTATTCCTGTTATCGGTATCGTTGATACTAACTCAAACCCAGATGATGTTGATTACATTATCCCTGCAAATGATGATGCAATCCGCGCCGTTACTTTATATGTATCTGCGGTTGCTGATGCCATTATTGCGGGTAAAGAATACGCCAAAACCCAAGGTGGCAAAGCGGCGGTACAAGAAGAAGCCAGCGCTGAAGCGGCACCTGCTGACGTAGCGGCTGAATAAGACGCTAGACAAAATTATTGCGGCACTTTAAGCGCGCCGCAATGAGGTTGTCATCTAATTTTTATAGACTAGCGAATCGTTGGATCTATAAAATTTTATTTTAAATGGCGAAAAATAGGTTTATTTTTTGCCATTTAATTCTTAAAAGTTTAGTTAGTAAACAACCCAATTCTCATCTATAATGATAATCAATTGAGGTATTCTCATGGCAGAAATTAGTGCAAAACTGGTAAAAGAATTACGTGACCGTACAGGTCTTGGCATGATGGAATGTAAAAAAGCCCTGCAAGAAGCAGATGGCGACATCGAAACCGCCATTGACAACCTACGTAAATCAGGTCAAGCCAAAGCGGCTAAAAAAGCAGGTAACATCGCTGCTGACGGCGCAATCATCATTGCCCAAGCAGGCAACAAAGCATTGCTACTTGAAGTGAACTGTCAAACTGACTTTGTAGCAAAAGATGCCAACTTTACGGCATTTGCTAACAAAGTAGCTGAACTTGCTTTAGAAAATAACACCACTGACGTTGCTGCACTTTCTGCCTTACCGTATGGTGATGGTGAAACTGTTGAAGAAGCGCGTGTTTCTTTGGTACAAAAAATTGGTGAAAACATCCAAATTCGCCGCGCAGAAGTGATTGAAGGCGAAAACTTGGCGTCGTATCGTCATGGTATCCGTATTGGTGTGGTGGTATCAGTTGAAGGTGGCAGTGCTGAAACTGCTAAACATGTGGCGATGCAAGTTGCGGCATTTAACCCACTGGCTGTTGATGAAGCGAATGTACCTGCCGATATTTTAGCCCGTGAAAAAGACATCATCGAAGCTAAAGCCAAAGAATCTGGTAAACCAGAAGCGGTAATTGAAAAAATGATTACGGGCGGTCTTCAAAAATATCTGAACGAAGTCACCCTACTAAACCAGCCTTACGTTATCGACAATGAGAAAAAAGTCGGCGACATTCTTAAAGCTGAAGGCATGACAGTTAAAACCTTTAAGCGTTTAGAAGTTGGTGAAGGCATTGAGAAAAAACAAGAGAACTTTGCAGAGGAAGTAGCAGCGGCTCAAGCTGCAGCTGCAAAATAATCGAGTTAGGGAAGCTATTTGCCCTAATCAATCATTAGGATACTCCTTTACTATATTGTAAAGGGGTATTTTTTTGGCTACTAACAGCGTGCTGCTTATGTTAGGATGCGCTTTCATAGAATAAAAGTTACCAAGCTAAACAATTCAATCTACCACAAGGATGTGATAATGAATAACCTACCACCCATTGATTGTGTGCTGCGCCATGACCATGGCGGTATTACGACGCTTACGCTAAATCACCCACAAGCCTATAATGTATTATCTGAAAATATGCTTACCGCACTTGGGCAGCAGCTAGAGGCTATTGCCAAAGATGATAAAGTGCGGGTGGTTATTCTTGCGGCTAATGGCAAAGCATTTTGTTCTGGGCATAATCTTAAGCAAATGCGCGCCAACCCTGATTTTGATTATCAGCACCAGTTATTTACCACTTGTAGTCAAGTGATGCAGCAGATTATGCAGTTGCCTCAACCTGTGATTGCGAGACTGTAAAATATTTTGTGTAAACCCAATTTTAACACCAGGACTTACACAGGA
>CALAPG010000280.1 GCA_937889485.1 uncultured Moraxella sp.
CGATAAACATCACCGTATGGTCGCCGACAATCTCGCCACCGCGAATGGCATGGATGGCAATTTCCCCTTGTTTACGCGCGCCCGTCTGTCCTTCACGCCCATAGATAGCCACGTCTTTTAGGTTTTGCCCACGACCTTTGGCAACCGCTTCTGCCATCATGTAAGCTGTACCCGATGGCGCGTCAATCTTGTGCTTATGGTGGGCTTCGATGACTTCAACGTCTGCGGTGTCGCCAAATGCTTTGGCTGCCATTTCTAACAGTTTTAGGGTCAAATTAACCCCTGTTGAGTAGTTGCCTGCATACACAATGGCAATGTTATCACTGGCTTTTTTTAATACGGCATTTTGTTTATCATTGAGACCTGTAGTGCCAATCACCATATTGATGCCTTTATCGGCACACAACTGCAAGTTTTGGGTGGTGGATTCAGGTAAGCTAAAATCAATCAGTACATCAATGTCATCAATCACTGCTGCCAAGTCATCGACCAAAGCGATATTGGCGCTGTCGATATTGACCAATTCGCCTGCGTCCACGCCCACAAGGCTTGAGCCTGCGCGCTCAATGGCGGCGGCAAGCTGGGTTTGGCTATTTTGTGCCACTGCCTGAATGAGCATCCGTCCCATGCGTCCACCTGCGCCGATTACGCCAACTTTTACCATGATGCTGTCCTTTTATTGGGTTGATTAGGGTTGATTATTGCTATCAAATAATAACAGCTTGCCCAGCTGAATCCTAGCCACTGTGGCTGTTTTTGCATCAGACACTTGCAAGGCATAAAAAAACCCTTGCAAGCAGCAAGGGTCAAAAGTTTCACGTGAAACATTTTATCAGTCAAAGAGCTCTTTGACGTCTTCTTTGAGCTTGTCAAAGAAGGATTTTTTTTGCGGTGATTGCTGATGCTCACCCATTGATGACTGCAGTTGACGTAGTAGGTCTTTTTGTTCGTTGCTTAGATTGGTGGGGGTCTCAACCACCACGCGGCATAGCAAGTCCCCTTTCATGGTGGTGCGCACAGGCGTCACGCCTTTGCCTTTGATGCGAAATACTTTATGACTTTGTGTGCCTTCGGGGATACGCAGGTTCACGCGTCCATCTAGGGTGGGCACTTCTACTTCACGCCCCAATGCGGCATCGGCAAAACTGACGGGCACATCCATATATAAGTCAGCGCCTTCACGGGTAAAAATTGGGTGTTTTTGCACGCGGATTTCGACATACAAGTCACCGCTTTCACCGCCTGTGATGGCCTCGCCCTCGCCTGTTAGGCGAACACGGTCACCATTATCCACCCCTGCTGGGATGGTGACTTCAAGGGTGCGCGATTTTTCTTTGATGCCACTGCCATGACAGTCGCTGCAAGGGTTTTTGATTTGTTTGCCAGAGCCATGACAGCTTGGGCAGGTTTGCTGCACCGCAAAAAATCCTTGCTGCATCCGCACCACGCCTGCACCGCCACATGTTGAACAGGTGACGATATCACTGCTGTCTTTGGCGCCTTTACCATCACAAGTCTCACAAGGGGCTGGTGCGGTGAAGGTGATTTCTTTTTTTGCGCCATTCACGGCTTCTTCTAGGGTCAAATCGAGCATATAGCGCAAATCAGCGCCACGACGTTGGCGACTGCCGCCACGAGCGCCACCAAAGATATCGCCAAAGATATCTTGAAACCCGCTGGCATTGCCGCCGCGACCGCCGCCCATACCACCAAAAATATCGCCAAAGATGTCTTGGAAATTACCGCCACCAAAACCACCGCCACCCATGCCATTTTCAAACGCAGCATGTCCCATACGGTCATAGGCACTGCGTTTGTTTGCATCACTCAGCACTTCATACGCCATGGATGCTTCTTTGAATTTTTCTTCCGCCTCAGGGTCATCTGGGTTACGGTCTGGGTGGTATTTCATTGCCAATTTGCGGTAGGCTTTTTTGATTTCTTGCTCATCAGCGGTTTTGCCAACCCCTAATACTTCATAAAAATCGCGTTTTGACATGGTGACTCCTTTGGCAGCACAAAAAGACAATAGGTTTGACATCACCCATCGTCACGTTTGGCGGCTGCCAAACCTTTGAAAGACTAAAATTTAAAAATATGCAATATAGTGGCGATTTTTTGTAAATAATCAAGCCACTGATTGCCAGTAATTGCAAAATAGTTGCCCGTTGTTTGCAAGAAAAATACGCAAAACTACGCCACATTGATTTAAACTGCTCACATCACTTTCAACAACACCCAGCTATTTATGAAAAAAATCGTCTCTTTCATGATTGTGTTAGCGCTGATTGCGGGCTTAGCCATCATCGCCTCGCCGTATTGGGCGGTTTATCAACTCAAAAAAGCCTATGACACCAAAGATATAGCCACTATCAATGCGTCTATCGATTTTCCCAAAGTTCAACAGAGTGTGAAATCACAGCTCAATCCCATTTTGCTTGAAAAAGCCCATCAGCTAACAAAATCACCCTTTTTGCAATTGTTAAATATTGAGCTAAACCCTGATGACATCGTTGGTACATTGGTCAATAAAGCAGTTGATAACAGCATCACCGCCGATGGGGTTAATTATGTTATAACAGGACAATCAGCCACCAGCACTGTGAGTAGCAGCGTCAAACTATTGGGAGGCTTGCTGGCAGTGGCGATGGACAAAATTGATATACAAGACTTGCTCACCGCTCGCAACCAAGACGCGTTATTGCAAAAAGCCAAGCAGCAGCTCACGGCACCAAACCCCAACGCCGTGCCTGTCGATAACGCGGCAAAGTATTGCGGCTTTAACTGCTTTTATGTGAATACCCAAGTAAAAGGCTACCCCGTGACGCTTGGGCTACAACGCCACGGCTGGGTAACTTGGCAAGTGGTGGGGGTAAAACTGCCGTTATAAGGGGTTAAAATTGTGCGATTTCTGCTTCGCTCAAGAATCGGCTTTCGCCTTTTTCCAGCCCCTCAAGGGTGATAGTGCCAATACTGGCACGGTGGAGCTCAACCACTTTATTGCCAAAATAGCCCATCATGCGTTTGACTTGGTGGTATTTGCCTTCGGTCAGTACCAAGGTGGCATGGGTGTCATCACAGAAACTTAACTCAGCAGGTTTGGTCTTGTCATATTCACCTTCTAGCATGACACCTTTGGCAAGCTCTGTGATGGCAAAGGCTTGTTGTTCCTCGCTCATGGGGTCAGCAAGGGTCAATTCATAGACCTTGGCAACGTGATGCTTTGGGCTGGTGACACGGTGCAAAAAGCCGCCATCATCACTGAGTAGTAGCGCGCCTGTGGTATCCACATCTAGCCGCCCTGCAATGCGCAAACTGCTCAGCTGTGGCACATCAATAAGCTCAGTGACGATGGGATGTTCTTTGGGTTTTAGGGTACACTCAAAACCTTCTGGCTTGTATAACAGCAAGTAGCGATTGCCTGTGGCAACCGACAACGCCTCGCCTGCCCATTCGATGTCGTCATTCACCTCGTCAACGTGCTGGCTTGAGTCTTTGACCACCCTGCCATTGACGGTCACCTCGCCTGCGTGCAAGATTTTTTTGCAATCACGGCGAGATAATTCGGTGGCTTTGCTGATAAATTTGTCTAAACGCATTTTTTTGTTATCCTAGTGCTTGTTTTGTTTATTGTAACATAGATTAACCATGACCTATTACACGCTTAATGCCCCATGTACTGCCACACTTGAGATTAAAAAAAGCCAATTTTTGGGTTTTGGCTTTGCCATTGACAGCCGCGAGCAGTTAATGTTTCACGTGGAACAACTACGCAATCAGTATCCCGATGCGCGCCATGTCTGCTATGGCTATATCATTGGCGACCCCCACAACACCACTTCGGCAGGGTTTGATGATGACGGTGAGCCAAGCGGCACGGCTGGCAAGCCGATTTTGAACGTGTTGCAGCATAAGGCAATCGGTCACTGTGCGGTCATCGTGGTGCGTTATTTTGGTGGTATCAAGCTTGGTGCAGGCGGGCTGACCCGCGCTTATAGTGCCACTGCGCAGGCAGTGGTTGATAACATGAATTTGCACGAGTTTGTGCCGTTTACTTTTGTTACTATCAACACTGATTTTGCCAATGAGTCGTTTGTCCGTCATGTGGTTGAAAATTTGAATGGTAAAATCAGTGAGGTACAGTACGCCAAAGATGTGATACTATCCGTTGAAATGGCTGAAAAGTCGATAGCGCAATTAATAGAAACAATTGGTTTTTATGGCAAAGTGCAGACCTTAGCGCCCTCTGATTAAATTTCTAGCCCGTCAAAAACCTACAAAATAACCCCATGCGTCCCCATAAAAAGCCGTAAAATAGTCAAAAATGACCCCAACCCCTGTTTGACGTTTTTCTCACTTTTTTTGATAGGGCCTATTATGAATATTCACCAGTTGGCATTAACGCCGTTTCGCGTTCCGTTTTTTTTAGCCAATCCTCACCTCCAGACTATCTTACCCAAGTTTATCAAACTCCAAAAACCCCATTATCAGCGCCACCTTCACCCTGACCGCACCCAGACCACCCAAGTGGCTTATGACTTTGTGTTTGCTAACCATGACAATCAGCCAACACTTGATAAGCCATTGGCGGTGATGTTTCATGGGCTTGAAGGCAGCAGTGAGAGTCATTATGCGATGGCTTTTGCCAATCATGCGCACCAATTAGGGTATGATGCGGTTATCGTGCATTTTCGCGGCTGCGGCGGTGTGGAAAATACCGCCCCTATTGACTACAACGCAGGCGATACTGCAGAAGCGCTACATGTGTTTGAGCTACTCAAAGCCAAGTATGGCTATGGGCATATCTTAGCCAGTGGGGTGTCGTTAGGGGCAAATATGCTGGCGCGCTACATGGGTGAGCAGGGCGATGATGCACTGTGTGACGCGGCAGTGGTGATTTCTGCGCCTGTGGATTTGACTACCTCGGCAAAAGCGATGCACCGTTTTGTTGCCAAACGCATCTATACCCCGTATTTACTCAAATCATTGTTGGTCAAGGCATTTGCCAAAATTGAAGACCCTGAGCAGCTCAAAGCCTTCAAACATATCAAGACCATTGATGAGTTTGATGAGTTATACACCGCGCCGCGTCACGGTTATGGTACGGGCGCTGATTATTATCTCAAGGCTTCGGCACTGCCTGTACTCAAGAATATCACCAAGCCTACTTTGATTATTACGGCAAAAGATGACCCGTTTTTGGGGATTATCGCCAATCAAGCAGACGTATCGCCCAGTGTACGTCTGCTATATAGCGAACATGGTGGACACGTGGGCTTTGTGCGCCTTCAAGCCAAGAGATTCAATATTAATTGGTTACCAGAGACCACGTTCAAGTTTTTTGCCGCCCTGTCCTAGTTGTGATAGGGCGAGTGCAGGTTTTTAGAGTATGCCGTAGTTGACCATGGCATTGGCAATCTGGCTAAAGCCTGCGATGTTTGCGCCTTTTTTGTAGTCAATACAGCCGTTGTCCTGTTTACCGTAGGTGGCGCAAGCGTCATGAATATTCTTCATGATGGTTTTGAGCTGCTCATCAAGGGTGGCGAAGCTTGCGTACTGACGCACCGAATTTTGGGACATTTCAAGACCCGATACCGCAACGCCGCCTGCATTTGATGCCTTGCCAGGGGCATAAATAATGCCATTTTGTTGAAATAACGTAATGGCATCGGCATCGCTTGGCATATTGGCGCCTTCTGCCACGTGCTTGATACCATTGGCAATTAATTGTTTGGCATCGGCAGCGTTGATTTCGTTTTGGGTGGCACAAGGTAGCGCGATATCGGCTTTGATATGCCAAGGACGGGTATCGGCAAGCCATTTGGCGTCGCACTGTTCAGCAAAGTCTGATAAACGTTTGCCCTGTGCTTTTAGTGTTTTTAGGGCTTCGATTTGCTCAAGTGTAAAGCCGTCTGCCAAATGTAAAGTGCCTTTTGAGTCTGATAAAGTCACAACTTTTGCCCCAAGCTCAATACATTTTTGTGCCGTGTGTAACGACACGTTGCCTGCACCAGATACCAAAACGGTTTTGCCCACAAGGGTGTCTTGGCAATGTGCTAGCATGTTTTGCAAGAAGTACACCAAGCCAAACCCTGTGGCTTCGGTACGAATTAAACTGCCGCCTTGCCCCACCGTTTTGCCTGTTAATACCCCAGAAAATTCACGGGTCAAATTTTTGTACATGGCAAACATATAGCTGATTTCTCGACCGCCTACCCCGATGTCACCTGCTGGCACGTCTATATCTGCGCCAATATACGGGGTAAGCTCTCGCATAAAGGCATAGCAAAAACGGCGAATTTCGTTATCCGATTTGCCTTTGGGGTCAAAGTCTGAGCCGCCTTTACCACCGCCCATGGGTAGCCCAGTTAACGCATTTTTGAAAATCTGTTCAAACGCCAAGAATTTTAGTACCGATAGATTGACACTGGGGTGAAAACGCAAGCCGCCTTTGTATGGTCCAAGTGCATTGTTAAATTGAATCCGCCAGCCACGATTGACTTGTACATGCCCTGCATCATCTTCCCAATTGATACGAAATTGAATCACGCGATCGGGATTGGTCAAACGCTCAAATAAGTTTAGCGCTTGATAAGTGCTGTTTTCGTCATACAACGGGGCAATATCTTCCCAAAACTCTTCAACTGCTTGAATAAACTCAGGCTCGTTGCTATGACGTTGTTTTAACACGGTTAATAACTGCTGGCTTTTCATTACTTATCCTCAATGGCCTATCAATGGGAGTTTGTCATCATACGTTAATATAATGGACAAGGGTAGTGTAACCAACTTAAGTGGATTATGTAAACCTTTGCTGGCACTGAGTTTTGATGGTTTTTGACCCATGGGGTCACAAAATTGTGATATTTTCCCGTGAGATCACAAGCGCCAAGTACACCACCCAAACGCCCCCTGAGGCAACAATTGGGGTAACAAAACGCCACTGTTTTTATCGTTTTGCTATTACTGCCACCATTGAGGCTATTTACCAAGAATTGGTATTTAATAGCTGACAACCCCTGCTTTCTACTTTAAAATTAGCCAATTTGGTCGTGGCTCAAACAGTCTGCCAATGATATCTGATGGTTTTATGGTCAAATTGTATGATGCGTTCGTTACGCCTTTCAATGTTTAATGATGTCGCTGAAAAGTGTAAAAAATATACCCGACACCCTGTCAGACTACTTGTTAGACCATGCCCAACAGTTTTTAGTTGATTTTTTTAGTCAATTTTTTATTTTTAGCGATTTTTGATAACACATTGATTTTAAGGCATTGCTATGCATATTCACATTCTTGGTATTTGTGGTACTTTTATGGGGTCATTGGCGCTGCTTGCGCGCGACCTTGGTCACACCGTCACAGGTTCAGATGCCAATGTTTATCCCCCGATGTCCACCCAGCTTGAGCGTGCAGGGGTTGAGATTATGCAAGGCTATGCCGCCGCCCATTTACAACCCGCGCCCGATTTGGTGATTGTGGGCAATGCCATGAAACGCGGTATGGAAGCGGTAGAATATATGCTTAATGAGCGAATTGCCTACACTTCAGGGCCACAGTTTTTGGCAGAGCATGTGCTGCAGTACCGCCACGTACTTTCTGTGGCAGGCACGCACGGTAAAACCACCACCACCACTATGCTGGCTTGGATTTTACAGTATGCTGGGATTGACACGGGCTTTTTGATTGGGGGCGTACCGCTGGTTAATACTCAAGATACGCGCTTACAACAGGCTTTTGCTCACAGTAGCTATCTTGGTAAAAATGCCGATGACACAAGCGAAGGCTATTTTGTCATTGAAGCCGATGAGTACGACAGTGCCTTTTTTGATAAACGCTCCAAGTTTGTCCACTACCGCCCAACCACTGCCATTTTAAATAACCTTGAATATGACCACGCCGATATTTTTGCCAACTTAGCGGCGATCCAAACCCAGTTTCACCATATGGTACGCATGATTCCAAGCCGAGGCAAAATCATCATGCCAACAGATACCAATAGCCTAGAAGATACGATTAAAAAGGGGTGTTGGACGCCCATTTGGCGAACCGCTATTGACCACGGCAGTGCAGATAGTCAAGCCGACTGGCAAGCGCAACTGGTAGAGCCCGATGGTTCTGTGTTTCACGTGAAACACAATAATATGGAACAGCAACCACAACAAGGCACCGTCCGCTGGTCAATGAGTGGCGTGCACAGTGTCAATAATGCCTTGGCGGCAATTGCTGCCGCCTATAATGTTGGCGTGTCAGTAGCAGTCGCTTGTGAGGCGTTGTCCAATTTTGCAGGCATCAAACGCCGCATGGAATTGGTGGGTCATATAGCAACAGACAAGGGTAGCATTGAGGTGTATGATGACTTTGCCCATCACCCCACTGCCATCGAGACCACATTAGATGGTGCCAAAAAACGTTTTGCTAGCAAGCCTAATCGCAAAATTTGGGCGGTCATTGAGCCACGCAGTAACACCATGAAACTTGGCACCCATCAAGGTCTGCTTGCGCCCTCGGCAAGTATTGCCGATCAAGTTATTTGGTATCAACCTTCAAACCTTGATTGGTCAGTCACTGATGCTATTGGCAATGCACCAAACCAGCAAGTGATGACATCAACCGATACGATTATTGCCCATATCGCAGCCAATATTGGTTATGACGATGTGGTAATTATCATGTCAAATGGTGGTTTTGAAGGGATTCATGGGCGTTTGGTCACAGCGTTGCAATCCACTCTTTCATCAATTTAACAAAATTTAGTCACCTTATATGACCCAATCCCCGTCAAAATATTCTATGATAAAGCCAATGACCTCATGCATTGGCTTTTTGTTGGGTTTTTTATATTATCTTATAAGGGGATGGGTATGCTCACTCGGGTAATTTTTAATCAAAAAGGTGGCGTTGGCAAATCTAGCATCGCTGTCAATCTGGCAGCCATCAGTGCACAGCAAGGCTTACGCACCTTACTAATAGACCTTGATCCCCAATGTAACACCACTCAATATGTGCTGGGGGAAACTGCCCAAGACGCCATTACGCCTAATATTGAGACTTTTTTTGGGCAAACTTTACAGTCCAGTGCAACCCCTACCAGTCTATTATTTGCTTTTTCATTTGCCAGCCCAAGCGTTACCACCGAGTTGGTAGACTGTATTCGTGCTACCCCATTTGAGCAGTTATCGATTATTGCTGCAAGCCCTACTTTGGGCGAAATTTTGCACCAACTTGAAAACAAACACAAAATTTATAAGCTACGTGATGGACTAAAATCGCTTGCCCATAATTTTGACCGTGTCTATATTGATACACCGCCTGCCTTTAATTTTTTTACATTGTCTGCTCTGATTGCTGCTGATTTTGTGTTGGTGCCATTTGATTGTGATATTTTTTCTCAGCGCGCATTGCAGACGTTGTTGCAAAATGTGATTGAAACGCGCCAAGATCACAATGATCACCTTCTTATTGAAGGCATTATCGTCAATCAATTTGACCCAAGAGCCAAATTACCCGCACAAATTGTGCAGTCACTGGTGGATGACGGCTATCCTGTGATGGCTGCCAAACTGAGCCCTTCAGTGATGATGAAAGAATCTCACCATGCCAATCTGCCATTAATCTATCTCAATGACAAGCACAAACTCACTCGCCAATTTTTGGCACTCTACCACGAGATTGAGAGTGATTAGTTGATTGGTTTACATTGTAAGCCCGTTAATGACATATGCTTACATAGCATATAAAACACTTGTACTTTTCCATAGAGAACTTACAGTTTTAACAAATGAACATTTTTATTTTGCCTGCTTTATTTTTACAATAATAATCATCAAATGACGAACGCCTTTTACCATTGATTCTTTTGCCATTTATTAATGTATTTATCTGCTTGGTAGATAAATCTTGATAGACAAAGCAAATCAACCCCAATTAGTAAATGTCCATAGGCGCATCAATACGCAACAATAATAACCAAACAAATAGCCAAACGGCAAAAAATTAAGGAGAATAACAATGAGCTTTCTTTATATGATTATCATGGGTCTAATCGTGGGTGTAATTGCCCGTGCGATCAAACCAGGTGCTGATGCCATGGGCTGGATTTTGACCATTGTGCTAGGTATTGTGGGTGCCTTAGTGGGTGGTTTTTTGGCAGGCGCACTGGGTATGAATGCAAACGGTGGCTTTACAGGATTAATTCTTTCGGTGATTGGCGCCATACTTGTGTTGTTTATTTATGAATTGGCAACGGGTAAACGCCGCATTGGCTAACTTTAGCGAGTTTTACTATTTACTTTAGCCTACCTTAGCCAAAAAAAAAGACGTCCACGTGGCGTCTTTTTTTTGGTTATCATAGCTATCACAATACAGCCGACAAAGGGGTTTGCTACTGCGGCTGTACGAACTGCTCAATTTGGGCTTTGACTAGACTTGCATCGTTATCGAGCACCGTAACGTACTGCGGCAGGCTCTCGATATTTTGGGTAGCGGCTGGGCGCGCAATGGCTACGTTACCTACCGCTTCGGTGATGGTTTCACTGAACTTAGCAGGTAGCGCGGTTTCGGCACAGATAATGATTTCACCCGCTTTTCGTAGCGCGCGCGCCACTTTGATGCCATCGGCGGTATGCGGGTCAATGAGTTGGTGATCGGTTTGGTAGACCGATTGTATAGTGGCAAGGCGGTCTGCGTGGCTTGAGCGTCCTGAGGCAAAACCATACTCACCCTGTACGCTTGGTAATAAGGTGGTTAAGTCAAAACCTTTGCCCGTGTTGACATCCTGCCAAAGCGTGCTGAGTTTGGCGCTGTCTTTGCCCACTAACAGGTAGATAAAGCGCTCAAAGTTGGAGGCTTTTGAGATGTCCATTGACGGGCTAGACGTCACATAGGTTTTGTCTGCGGTGCGTGGCGTGTATTTACCTGTAGTGAAAAAGTCGTTGAGCACGTCATTTTCGTTGGTAGCCACGATCAGTCTATCGATTGGTAAACCCATTTGGCGCGCAATGTGCCCTGCACAGACATTGCCAAAGTTGCCCGATGGCACACAAAAACTCACTTTTTGGTTATTGTCGCTAGTGCTAGCAAAATAACCTTTAAAGTAATAGACAATTTGGGCAAGGATGCGCCCCCAGTTAATAGAGTTGACCGTACCTAGACTGTATTTGGCTTTGAAGGCGGCATCTTGCTGTAGCGCTTTAACGATGTCTTGGCAGTCATCAAACATACCTTTGATGGCAATGTTATGAATATTTTTATCATCTAAGCTGTACATTTGGGCGCGCTGAAATTCACTCATCTTGCCATAGGGTGACATCATAAACACCTCGATGTTGTCTTTGCCACGAAGGGCGTATTCTGCGGCGCTACCTGTGTCGCCAGAGGTTGCCCCAATGATAGTGAGACGTTCGTTTTTATGTTTTAGCACATATTCAAAGGCATTCCCCAAAAATTGCATGGCGATGTCTTTAAACGCCAATGTCGGGCCATTGGATAATTCAATAATTTTGATACCATCGGCTAGGGTGCGCACGGGTGTAATATCCGCATCACCAAACGCCGCTACGGTGTAAGTTTTATCAATCAGCGTTTTTAGGTCATTGGCTGGAATGTCGGTGGCAAATAGTTGCATAATGGCAAACGCGAGCTCAGGGTAGCTTAAGTCGCGCCATTGGGTTAATGTAGCCGCATCAATTTGTGGGTAGTGCTCAGGTAGCATAAGCCCACCATCAGGGGCAAGCCCCATTAAAAGGACATCGCTAAATTGCATGGGGGCAGTGTTGCCACGGGTGCTGATATATTGCATAGTTTTATCCATTGACGATTTTTATCAAGTTTAACATAAATGGGTATGCCGAATTGATAGCAAATTTTTAGCTTTTTTTCTGTAGTAAGGCATAAAAAAATCCGTCCCCCCCATTGGGGTCAAGGGGTAGGCATTGATAGCCGACTGCCTGCTTGATTTGGTTGGGCAAGGTTAGCTCAAAGTCAACAGCGGCAGCATCGGGATATTGGGTCAAAAATGTCTGAATTTGCTGCGTATTTTCTGCTTTTAATAGCGAGCAAGTAATGTATAGCAAATAACCGTTTGGCGCCAAATGCTGCCAACAATTTGCCAAAATTTTACGCTGCAAATCCACGGTTTGTGCCACATCGGTTTCTTGGCGCAGCAAGGCAATGTCAGGATGGCGGCGAATCACCCCTGTGGCAGTGCAAGGGGCATCTAGCAAAATCAGATCAAATGGTGCATCGGCTTTAAACTGTGTGGCATCTTCACAGACTAAGTTGACTTTAGAATTAAGTAATTGTAACCGCTGCAGATTTTCTGTCACCCGCCCAAGACGTTTTTCGTCATTATCTAACGCTACCAGTTTTGATAATGGTTCCACGTGAAACATTTCTAATAACTGTGCGGTTTTACCACCTGGGGCAGCACAAGCATCTAGAACTCGCCTAGGCGATGGACAAGCTGTGGCGAGTATATGCCCCGATAGCTGGGCGTGTAAATCTTGCACGCTAAACCAGCCTTCATTAAAGTGCGGTAAAGCGGTTACGCGTACGTGGTCAGTCAGGCGGATGGCTTTTTCATCCTTGAAACCTATATTCACCAACTCATAGCCAATACCCTGTTCTTCTAGTAGTTTGGCGTAGTGGCTATAGGTACTAAACTTGGGGTTAATGCGTAAAAAAATCGGGGCTGTATCGCGCAATGCTTGACCAAGCGCTGCATAGTGCTCCGTCCAGTCATGTTTGAGCTGTTTGGCAAGCCAGTTGGGTAGACTGTGATTTTTTTCGATTTTTTTGGCAAATTTGGTAGGGTTTTTTTGCACTTTTCGTAAGATGGCATTAACCAAGCCTGCCCCATATCCTTTGTCTAATTCTTTGATGGCCTCAACGGTTTCACCAATCGCGGCATAGTCGGGGGTGTCCATATAAAGCAGCTGATAAAGCCCAACATTAAGACCTGCCCAGACGCCTTTATCGGTCACTTCATAGTCAATAAGGCTTTCACCAATACGGCTTAATGCCCACCACTGGCGCAGTGTGCCTAGTAGCAATTCATGAGCAAACCCTTTATCTTGGTCGTTGATTTGGTTGAGCAAGGGATCTAATAAGCTGGCTAGGGATTGCCCTTGTTGAATACGTTCTAGCGTGGTGATAACTCTGGCACGCGTGGAGAGGCGATTGGTGGGCTGGTTCATAAAAATAGGTTTCCATCTTGAAGTTTGTCGCCATTGGCAATTTGTTCGGCGGTTAATGGTTTGCCACCTGCCCACTGTAGTGCGGTAAGGTTGATGAGGTGCTGGTGCCCTGCGGCGTTTTTCCCACATGCCACCAAAATGGCATTACGCCCCACACTCACCACTTTGCCTGCTGGTTCATGGGTGATTTGGTCGGGTTTGATGGGGCTGGCAGCAAGCACTTTAATACGCTGATTGGGGTCTTTATTGGCAGACAAGTAAGTGTAGGCATTCAGGGCACGGATTTGACGCTCAATACTA
The DNA here is from genome assembly GCA_937889485.1 of uncultured Moraxella sp. GTDB lineage: Bacteria > Pseudomonadota > Gammaproteobacteria > Pseudomonadales > Moraxellaceae > Faucicola. The sequence goes on from CALAPG010000280.1 coordinate 13,497, forward strand.
ATGGCATCGTTTTGCCAATTAATTTCGCCCTCAGCACTGCTGATTTTTTCGGCATAAATTGCCAAACTGTCATCTTGTACGGTGGCTTGGGCTTGATATGCGGGCAGATTTTCTAGGACGCTTAACAAGGTTTCACCGCCTAATGTTGCCAATTTGTCATGCAAGCTTTGGGTGGTTTCTGTGGCACTGATAGGACAATGCGCTTTATAAAGCATATCGCCTGTGTCTAGCCCTTGCGCCATTTGCATAATGGTAATGCCTGTTTGCGCATCCCCTGCCAAAATCGCGCGCTGAATAGGGGCAGCGCCTCGCCAGCGTGGTAATAATGAACCGTGAATATTAAGGCATCCCAATCTTGGGGTGTTGAGCACGCCCAGCGGTAAAATCAGCCCATACGCCGCTACTATCATGATATCGGGTTGGTAGCTTGCTAGTGTTTCACGTGAAACCTTACCATCTTCTGATTTAAGACTAAAACTAATAGGTTGTTCCACGGGGATATCGTAGTCTAACGCCAATTGTTTGACAGGTGAGGCGGTCATTTTTTGCCCGCGTCCTGCTTTACGGTCGGGCTGGGTGTAGACAGCCACAATGTTCAAATTGAGGCGCTGCTGATGATCCAGTAGTTTTTGTAAGGCAACTTTGGCAAATTCGGGGGTGCCAGCAAAAATAACTCGAAGCGGCGTAATGGGCATAGTGATTTTCGTCTTAGTCAAATAGATTTCTGTTATTATAGTATGAATTGTCTTAATACTAAAATCTAGTATGTGGCTTTATCAAAACGGTCTATATTGGGTAATACTATCTCGTGTCTGATCAATTTTCCTTGTTTCATCGCCCTGGTGCTCGGCAGGTTGTTATTGCGTTGTCTGTCATCATGTTTACGTTGGTGGTTACAGGATATGGTTTGTTATGGCTCTATGTTGAGCAGCAGCAGAACATGGTCGGACGGACGTATTTATTAAGCATTGTGACCGACATCAATAATAAACTTGATAGCCAAAGAGAAAACTTGGCAGAAGATACGTTTGTTAAACCTGATATTGTCAAAAAAGCCACGATTATTTTGTTTGAACCCACAGGGCAGACCACAACAATTAGCCGCGCCAACCATATTACTGTAGAGCAGCTCCCTAATTGGACATCGCCTAGCAGCGATTACGGTAAAATTTTTTATTATGCCAATGGCTTTGAGAGTTGGCAGAATTTGCAGGCAGGCTATCGGCTATATGTGCGTGTGTATTATTATCCGTTTTGCTACCGTTTTACCAATCCTGTGTATTTGTTACCATTACTGCTGGTATTTTGTATTTTTTTATTGGCGATGATTTATTTAAGAAAACGCCTCAATTTATGGTATCAAATGCTTGATTACGCACAAGATCTTCATCTTAATACCCATAAAGGCTACCAACCTATTGCCACCACGCTTTATCAACATCACCCCGAGTTGTTGCACTTAGCCCAGCTCCTAAATCGCTACGCGTTCAAACTAAGCCAATCTCATCAAATGATCACCGCGCTGCGTTATCATCACCAAACACTGGTAGATAAAGCGCCAATGCCATTATTTATGATGAATCGAAAAGGCAGAATTAATTATTTTAACAAACACTTTTCACAAATATTTCAGACATCGTTTAGTGACAATGTGGTGTATATGCTAAGTGATTTTATCACAGGCCTTGATAAAGCCGCCCAGCAGCTATTAAATGATATTGAAACCGTACACACTTACCAAACCATTGCTGTCACCAATTTACAATGCAATTTGTATTATCAATTAAAAATTAATCCCCATTACAACCGTTATGGACGGCTACAAGGTTACAGCTGTGGGCTGGAGGATGTCACCAATTATCAAGAAAAGCTGCAGCAGGCGTGGGTAGAAGATAAGCAAACCAGCGATAAAATTTCTAATTTTAACAAAATGTGGGCGGTATTAGGGCATGAGTTACGTACACCGTTAGGCGGCATTGTTGGCATGATTGGGCTATTAGCGGACGATAAATCCCAGTTTAATCGGGAGCAGCAAGACACCATCGACACCTTACAGCACTCTAGCCAAACTATGATGCAGCTGTTAAATGATATGTTAGATGTTGCCAAATTTGATGTGGGTAAACTACAAACCAATATCAGTTCAATGGACTTATTAAGAACCATTCGCCAAACAGCAGAGCTCATGGTGGGGAATGCAAGACGCCAAAAAATTAGCCTGTATACGTTTATTCATCCAAATGTGCCACGTTTTGTGGATTGTGATGAAGGCAGGCTGCGCCAAATTATCTTAAATTTAATTAGTAATGCCGTAAAGTTTACCCAAAAGGGCTATGTGGCGGTGATTGTGACCAAAACCGATCAGCACCATCCCATTATTCAGCAAAGAAAAGGGCTGTCTCATCCTTTGCCCCCAGATTGGCTAAAAATAGTCATCCAAGACACGGGGATTGGTATTAGCGAGCAAGACCAGCAAAAACTGTTTTCTTATTTTAACCAAGCCAATGAAACCATTAGCCAGCAGTTTGGCGGTACAGGGCTAGGCTTGGCGATTTCTAATCGATTTTCTCATTTATTGGGCGGTTTTATTCACCTTGAAAGCACCCCTAGCCAAGGTAGTGAGTTTCAATTATTTTTACCCCTCGAAAATTATAGAATTCAGCCTGTTTATGATTATAAAACCCATAATCTGTCGGTGGTGTTATTGATTATTTCGCCCTTTGCGATTTTTCAAAAATTAGACCCGGTGCTTGATTACGTGAATTTGCCGCACCACATTTTTACCACAATCGATCAGCACATGGTGGATGCTATCAACCAACTTGATTTTAACGGTTTGACCCCTGTTTTTATCGTTGATGATGAGGTGCTCGCAGTTACGCGCACGTTGTTGCCACAAATCCACAGTTTTAGACACGCCATCAAGATTCTTTATAGTATTGAGTCCTACCGCACATTACCTGCTGATTTGTTATTAGAATATGATAGCTATCTGCAAAAACCCACTTCGTTAAGCAATGTGCTTGCCGAATTAAACCACTTATATGAATTAAAAGTCAACCAAACCAAAACCAGTCAAAATCTGCCCGCGCAAGTGGCTTTTTCTCAGTTTTTGCAGCAACACCCAACACTTGGTCAGCAGCAAAGCGCGACTCATCCAATAACTCTGACAAAAAATACCACCGCCTCACTCACAAATAACTCACGGTTAGGCAATGCCCTTCCCCATCAAAAAATTATTTTACTGGCAGAAGATAACCTAGTTAACCAAAAAATTGCCACAAAACACCTTGACCACCTTGGCTATCAATACCTTATTGCTTCAGATGGCGAACAAGCGGTCAAACTACTTAAGGAGCATCGCAGCCAAATAGGCTTGGTGCTGATGGATTGCCGTATGCCCGTATTAGATGGTATCGCCGCTACCCGAATAATTCGGCTTAGAAAAGACAGTATACCCATTGTTGCCCTTACCGCCAATGATACCGACGACGACAAGCAATTATGCTTTGAAGCGGGGATGGACAGCTTTTTGACCAAGCCATTAGACAAACAAAAACTGGCGAAAATTATCAACCGTTATATGTTATAAAAAAAGACCTGAATTATCAGGTCTTTTTTTGCGCTAAAAAAGGCTTAAATTTTAGGTTCAGTGGTAAAGCTAAAGCGGTTTGTCACGGTTTCACCACTAGCATAAGTTAACTGGTAACTTGCTTGATACTGTGTATTTGGCGTTAAAGGCTTATCAGGCATAAATACCACTTCGTTTTTTGCAAGTGTTTTATTAGGATCATTTTGCTGGGTTAGTAAATGAATCTTAGCAATCGATTCGCCATTGCCAGTAATGACCGCGGAGGCTTTCTCAATCACTTTATCCTCAGGCGCTAGTACATAGATGGGTTGACCAATGGGATATTGTTCTAAATCTCGGGTGGTACCAAACGGATTGGGCTGTTCGTTATCTAATTGATATGCGGTGGTCAGCCCCTCACAAGGGTAGTGGCGTAACTGGGTATTTGGGTAACTAGCCTGTGAAGCAGGCGAGGCAGACACAAGCTCCAACAAAGAAACATCCTTGTGCCACTTATCTTGCTGCCATGTGATTTGTCTATAACTGATGCCTATTTCGGTAAAGTCTGGATGAACCAAAGCACGCAAGTGATAAGGAGCCGCGAGTAACCCCGTTAGCCTTGCTTGGGCGTCTTTTTCGGCGTTTGCGACATAAGTACCATCCGTGGTGGCAAAAGCTGCCATGGCAAGATTTTCGCCAAATAATCTAGCAGCATATCGCGTGGGCACAGCATTGCCTCCCATACGGGTGGGGTTAAGACGATCCTCGAGTTTGAATCCTGAATAATAAGGGCTGGTAATGCCCGTATCCTTAACCACCGCCCCTGTTGTAAAAGTTTGTGCCACTTCTTCATGAGCGCTATAAGGATAATAATTACTTTTGGTAACCCAGGCCAAATAATCCGCGTGATTAGCCGCGCTTACGTTAAGGGCTGAATTGGCGGTCAACTTACCAAAGTTGCAAGTCTGACGGTGTTTGTTTAATGCAGCCAGTGTGGCATCTTCTGCCCGCTGCAGGTTTCTGTTAATAACGGCGGGGGTGTTTGTTGTCGTATTGGTTGATCCTGTACCGCCTGTCGTGGCAGTTGTTCCTGTGCCGCCTGTTGTAGCGGTTGATCCTGTACCGCCTGTTGTGGCAGTTGATCCTGTACCGCCTGTTGTGGCAGTTGTTCCTGTGCCGCCTGTTGTGGCAGTTGTTCCTGTGCCGCCTGTCGTGGCGGTTGATCCTGTACCGCCTGTCGTGGCAGTTGTTCCTGTGCCGCCTGATCCTGTACCGCCTGTTGTGGTTGTGGTTCCTGTGCTTGTCAGCATATTTTTTGGGGCATTAGGACTGCTGGTATCACCACTGCCACCGCCACACCCTACCAAACAGGCGGCTACCACCATTGAGCCACTCACAGTTTTGACGGTATCATTAAAATTTAGCATCTGTACTCACCTCCCTTGTTTGACATTACTTTTTTTATCAACTTTTTATCAATATAGCATAATAGTTAACATTGTTTTAATAGTTTTTAACTGTAAAAACCATTTTTTGCTAAAAATTCTAAGGTAATGCCTGGAGTCTGATGAGCGGTTGTATGGCTGGCTTGCGGTGAGGTTAATAATCGCTCTAGATAGCGCGCTACTACGTCTACTTCGATATTTACTTTGCTGCCCACTTTCCAATGACGACCAATATTTGTGACCTGTGCTGTATGCGGGATAATATTTAGGCTAACTATATTGCCTTGTACCAAATTACTGGTCAGGCTGATACCATCAACTGTTATGGAGCCTTTGGTTGCCACATATTTTGCAAAATCGGCAGGTATCTGGATTTCAAAGTAGATAGAGCGAGAGTCTTGGGCTATTTTTTGAATCACGCCTGTCGTATCAATATGACCACTTACAATATGCCCGCCAAAGCGCGTGGTGGGTAACATGGCTTTCTCTAAATTCACCAAATCACCCACTTGCCAACCTTGTAGGGCTGTTTTATTAAGCGTTTCACGTGAAACATCCACCGCATACCAGTGATTACCCAGTTCCACCACAGTAAGACATATACCATTACTTGCGATAGAATCACCTAGTTTGACGTCCGAAAAATCCAGTTGCTCAGATTCAATTTTAAGGCGTACATCCCCTTGGGTGGGTGTGATGGCACTGATTTTGCCAATGGCTTCTATAATTCCCGTAAACATAATATTTCCTCAAACAAGTGGGTAGGTTATTTCCATTGTAATCGAGTTTACCATTCACCTCAATGCCAATTAACTATGTAGTTTTTCTTATAAAAAACAAGGTGCGGTAACACCTAAGAAAAGGCTCAATTTTTTGAGACCCCTTTTAATTGATGCGCCAATGCTTTGTGGATAACTTTTTTTTCCAGTATCATAAATGGCAATCAAAAAAAGTTATCCACCAGGGTGATTGGTGATGGAAAGCACTTTTTAGGTTGATGTTTCATGTGAAACATGGCTTATTTAGCGGTATTTGGAAGTATTTTAGGTTGAATGAAGTTTCATGTGAAACAGTTATCCACCACACTAACGCATATCAACAGTAAGAATTGATGAGTTATAGCTCCTTGTAGATAAGTTATGAGGGGCGTACTTGGAAGTTTTATTGCCGCAATAATTGCCCAGTAATCAAGGATAGATTGTTAGGTTTTACTTATCAAAGCGGTAAGTGAGTTTGAGATCGTTACCGACTGTTTCGTGTGATACCAAGGTGGTGGTTAGCTGCTGCTCAATGCGCGTGGCAGGAAAGTGAATCATTGACCTTGCCGTGTGCCCCAAGATACAGGGTGCTTGGTAAACAATGAGTTCATCCACCAATCCTGCTTGCAAAAAGCTACCTGCCACTTGGGCGCCTGCTTCTATCAAGATATCATGGATATGGTAGTCGGTTTTGAGTTGTTCTAAAAGCGCCGTCAAGGATAAATTTGCCTCTTGCATTAATATAATGGGGCGCTGCTGCTGTTGGTTTTGGTACCAAATATCCGTTGTTTTGATACGATGACGCCGATCAAGTACTACCAATAACGGTTGGGGTATATCAGATAACGGTATTCCATCATCTATTTGGCGCACATTGAGACTCGGTTGGTCTTGTAAAACTGTTTCACTACCCGTAATGATTGCCCCTGCTTGAGCGCGCAGCCGCTGCACATCGGCGCGCGCGGTTTCACTGGTAATCCATTTTGATTGTCCTGATGCCATGGCAATGCCGCCATCTAAGCTGCTGGCAATTTTTAGCCTGACAAAGGGCAAGCCACCGCTCATGACCTGAAAAAACCCACGATTGAGCGCGTAGGCACGTTCTTGACTTATTCCCGTTATGACGTGAATACCTGCTTGCTGCAGCTTGGCAATGCCGCCACCCGCTACTTTTGGATTGGGATCGGTAACGGCAATGACGACCTCAGCAATACCCGCTTGGATGAGGGCATCGGCACAAGGTGGGGTGCGACCATAATGGCTACAGGGCTCTAAGGTGACATAGGCAGTGGCGCCCACTAGCTTGTCGGGGTGTTGGGCAGCGGCTTGTTTTAGGGCAAATACTTCCGCATGCGGCTGTCCCGCTTGGTAATGATAGCCTTCCCCAATAATTTGCTGTTCGCTCACAATCACACAGCCTACTTTGGGGTTAGGACGCGTGGTATAGCGTCCTTTCTCGGCAAGGGTGATGGCACGTGACATATAATATTGATGCTGATAGTGGTCAACGGCAGATAAAAAATTAGACATTATTTTACTCTTTTTTTATATTTTATTGGCTATGTTTACGCTTATGTTGATGGCTTAAATCATTGATACGCTTGTGAATTTCTTGTTTATTGGGTTCGTTAGATAAGGTTGAGACCATCTGTTTGAAGGCTTCAATATCTTGAAAATCACGGTACACGCTGGCAAAGCGTACATACGCAACGTCGTCTATTTGGCTCAATTCTTTCATTACAATTTCGCCCAGCACTTTGCTTGGGACTTCACGCTCACCTAGCTGACGCAGCTGTTTTTCAATGCGGCTAATCATGGCTTCAATATTGTCGGTGGCAATCGGGCGCTTTTGCAGGGGTAATTGCACCGAACGCCGTAGTTTTTGATTGTCATAAGGCTCAATTCTGCCGTTTGATTTGACAATACGCGGCATCACCGCTTCAATGATCTCAAAGGTGGTAAAGCGCTCTTGACAGGCTGTACATTGCCGCCGCCGTCTCACTTGCGCGCCTTCGGCAGCCAGCCTTGAATCAATCACTTTGGTGTCTTCAGCGTTACAAAACGGGCAATGCATGAGCGTTCCTAAGAGTTGTGATGGGGTTATTTACCAATACAAAAACTACCAAAAATCTTGCCTAATAAATCATCCGCGGTAAATTCGCCTGTGATTTCATTGAGGCTAAGTTGGGCTTGGCGCAGGCTTTCTGCTACCAGTTCACCTGCATGGTAGGTGTGGAGTTGTTCATCCGCCTCTTGTAAGGCGGCTTGGGTGCGGCGTAGCGCGTCTAGGTGGCGCGTACGCGCTATTAGGCTGTTCTCTGGCGGGTGAAAACCCACTTTGTCACAAATCGCTGTGATCAGTGCCTCAAGTCCTTGACCTGTTTTACAAGAAACATAAACAGGCAGATAGCCTGCCGCCTCATCCAATGCCTTCGGTAACGGCTTCGATGGCGGTGTTAAGTCAACTTTATTGGCAATCATAAGTATGTCATTGCTAGCGGGCAGACAACCAAAAAGCGCTTTGGCAAGTGCCAAGGGGTCGCTTTCTTGGTGGGCATCATAGACCATCAGCAGCAGGTCTGCTTGTTCAATAGCTTGTTTGGCTCGCGCGATACCCGCTTTTTCAACCACATCGTCTGTTTGGCGAAGTCCTGCGGTATCGGTTAAATTTAAGGTAAGACCATTTAGTACTATCGTTTCTTGTAAAATATCTCGAGTGGTACCCGCAATATCTGTCACAATCGCCCGCTCTTGCCCTGCCAGACGGTTAAGTAAGCTTGACTTACCCGCATTAGGACGCCCTGCAATCACTACAGACACCCCATCTCGTAATAGTTGTCCTTGTTTGGCAGTGGCTAACACCGCCGCTAATTGCTGACGAACCTGCAAAAGCTGCTTGGCAATATGATCATCCGCCAAAAAATCCACACCTTCCTCATCGGGAAAATCAATCGCGGCTTCTACATACAACCGCAGCTGGATTAATAACGACAATAACGCCTGGATTTTTTGGGAAAACTCGCCCGTGAGTGAACGTATGGCGCTTTTAGCAGCCGCCACACTGGTGGCATCAATGGCATCGGCAATGGCTTCTGCCTGCACAAGATCTAATTTATCATTGTCAAATGCCCGCGCAGAAAATTCACCTGCTGCCGCCTGTTTGGCGCCTAACTCAAACACACGCGCCAGTAGCTGCTGCTGCAAAATCATACCGCCATGACCCTGCAATTCAATAACCTCTTCCCCCGTAAAGGAGTGTGGTGCGGGGAAATATAACACCAACCCCTCATCAATGATGCTACCATCCACGTCATAAAACCGACAAAAATGGGCGGTACGCGGCTTAAACTCGCTACGACCCGTCAACACCTGCGCAATGCGATAACTATCCGCACCTGACAATCGAATAACACCCACACCACCTCGCCCCACGGGCGTGGCAATTGCAGCAATGGTTGCCGTCATAGGGACATTAGCATTACTTATCATCATATCTTTTATCATCACATAAAAAAAACAAACCGCTCACCCACTTATTTTACCATTCTCGTTTACATTACAACACGCTTATTTTTGACCAAGACCAATCGCATAAAAAAACCCCTTAAACAAATGCCTAAGGGGCTAAAACCAACCTAATCATCATTACACAACATTGCGTGCAGCCTCTTTGGCGGCTTGCTCTTTTTCTACTTTTTTATTGATGACATACTGCTGCGCCATGCTAAACAAGTTATTGACCGTCCAATACAACACCAAACCTGCGGGGAAAAAAAGCATAAACACCGTAAAAATCACAGGCATAAATTTCATCACACGCGCCTGCATAGGATCTGTTGGCTGGGGATTGAGATGCTGCTGAAAGAACATAGCAGCGCCCATAATCAATGGTAAAATAAACAAAGGATCCATTGAAGACAAATCTTGAATCCAACCAATCCAAGGCGCATGACGTAATTGCACTGACTCCACTAGCACCCAGTACAATGCTAAGAAAATCGGCATTTGCAAGAAAATTGGCAAACAGCCTGCCATCGGATTAACTTTTTCTTCCTTATAAATACGCATCATCTCTTGTGACATACGCATACGGTCATCACCGTATTCTTCTTTTAGCGCTTGTAACCGCGGGGCAACGGCACGCATTTTTGCCATTGAATGATAACTCTTATTGGCAATCGGCATTAATGCAATTTTAACCAGCAGTGTTAACACAATGATTGACCAGCCCCAATTACCAAGCACCTTGTGAACGCTATCCAAAATCCAAAATAGTACCTTAGAAATCGGCCACAATACCCCATAATCAACAGTTTTATCCAAACCTTCTGCCAGTGGCTTTAGATTTGTTTGTACCTTAGGCCCTGCATAGAGCGTTGATGTTAAAGTGACTTGTTTATTTGGTGCAACTGACACAGGGTTACTGGTAAAACCAATAATGTGATCATTACCTGACTCACGGCTATAAAAATTGGCGGTATAATCTTTTGGCATCCAAGCCGCCACAAAATAATGCTGAACTACGCCTACCCAGCCCTTATCACTGCTGGCTTTTAGCGCATTGTCATTAAAATTACCAAATTTAATTTTATTATAAGGACTATCAGGCGTACCCCAAGCACCGCCTAGATAAGTTGACAAACTAATAGCACCTTTATCACCCTTACCAGGATCAACGCTATTATCGCGCTTTAACTGCGCGTACATTTGCCCTTGCCAAGGCTGGGCACCAGTATTATTAATATTGTAGCTGACATAAATAGGGTATTGACCCTCAGTAAACGTATAGGATTTGGTGACCGTTACCCCATCTTTTTGATAAGTCAATGGTACCACCAATTTACCTTGCTGAGGCTGCATCACAAACTGGCTACTAGGCGCGGTAAATCTCGCACGGCCATTGGCATTATCAATACCATTGGCACCAATTAAACCCGACTGTGCCACATAAACGCGATTGGCATCCTCTTCGAGCAACACAAACGGCTGATTACTGCCAAGGCTTTGGGTTTGCTCTCGTAGGGCAGCATAAACCACATCACCACCAACTGGATTGATGCGAATATCATATTTATCCGTCAACACGCTAATCAACGGCGCATTGGCTGACTGACCTGTCGGTTGGCTAGCCACCACGGTACTCGTAGGTGCCGTAGCCGCAGGCACATCACCGGTAGGCGCCGTAGCCGTCCCAGCAACTGGCACATCATTACTTGTCACAGCAGTCGAGGTAGTAGGGGTTACAGCAATGGGCTTATTTACATTGGTATAATCATCACGCCATGCCAAAATCAGCAAATAAGCGGTGATTAACATTGCAATAATAATCAATGTCCGTAAAATTTTTTGCATATAGCTATCCTATCTAATGATACTACTTGAATCAATCACTAGTTGCTAAGAGGAAAAACAATTAAAAAATAGAAGGTATTCTACTAAAAAAACACGCAAAAAGATATTCTATCATTACCCAATCCCGCCACGTGCATATGAAATCTAGGAATATTATGACAATTGACCGACGCATCAACGATACCGATACACCCGCACCAAAAAAAATGCAGGCAAGCGCGGCACATACTGATAACGATAACGATAAAGAGGCAAGGGCACAAAATCGACGCCATGCCCGCCCCAAGGGTGACACCGACAAACGCGCTGTAGCATCAACCAGCCACCACGAGCACCGCCATGCAACCTAATTGCCTCTAGTCCATAACTTGAGCAAGTGGGATAAAAACGACAACGAGGCGCTATCAGTGGGCTAATCACCACGCGATAACAACCAATGATCATCCGCAACCACTTTGCCAATAACTGATCCATCACAACAAGTTTCTATTCACCTTATCCTTGATTAACCTAAAACTATTTGCCAATTGTTCTACAATCACATCATTTTGCACATCATCCGAAAATTGCTTGATTGTCAACAGCATATCAATTTGACCAGGCAATTCATGCTGATGAAGTCGAAAATATTCTCTGGTCAATCGCTTGATACGATTACGCTCATGCGCCCGCTTTACCTTCTTTTTGGTAATAGCCAGTCCTAATCGATTGGGAATGGGAGATAATTGAGGATTCAAAAACTTAACAAAAATCAATAAATTATCTTGATGCACCTTGAAAGAAAAACCAGGTTTTGGCTTAGTGATTGGCACATGCCGCTGGGGGGTCATACCTTGATAATCTTTTGGCGTCAACAAACGCTGGCTTTTGGTAAACTTAAAATGGGTTGTAGAAGGCATCGTTTATTCCCAACGTGGCTATCCTAAAATATACGCCTAAAATGCGCAAAAATCACTCTATAATACCTGTGTGTCGCTGCCAACCTCAGCAAAACCGTTGTGCCTTATGAAAACTACAGCCACCCACTGGCTAACGATCGGGTAGGGGAGCTAAATAATCTATCAACATCAATTAGCTAGCAACTATGCTTACAAAAATTGCTGACAATAAAAAAGCGATATACTTATCATATCGCTTTTTATATCAATAATGCATTTAACTGATATTTAACAATACTAACCAAAAATATAAGTCAAAGCTTATTACTCGTTATCTAAATTCATTAGACAGTCAAACGATGACGACCTTTGGCACGGCGGCGCGCTAATACTTGGCGACCATTTTTAGTTGCCATACGAGCACGGAAACCGTGAGTACGTTTGCGTTTGATGACGCTAGGTTGGAAAGTACGTTTCATGGAATTCACCTTGGCTAAATTTTAGTTAACATTTAACCGATAGCGGTTAAAATACAAATTTTAAAAACAGTTAATCTCATATTATGCTAATTTTTTTACTTGAGGTCAAGAAGATTGTTCGATTTTTCCTACACTTGTTAAAAATGGGTTTTAATCACTGTTTGGTTGATAGTGATATTGTAAGCCATTTTTTGTGAGTTATCCACAAAAATCTTTTCCCTTATAATAATTAAATATATATTAAAGAAGCAAATGAGGAATAGCATTTGCCTCTTTTTTGTGGTATAATGTATTTGGACACAAAAAGTTCAAAAAGAAATCACAATT
>CALAPG010000281.1 GCA_937889485.1 uncultured Moraxella sp.
TAGTTCTTCTTCATTATGAAAAAAAATCTCAATACTACCCTTGCCTTTTGATGATCCTTTGATTTTGACAACTGCACCTAGCTGTTCAGATAAATGCTGATTAAGGCGCAAGCGGTCATAGTCTATTTCTGGCGACTGGGTGGGTTGCTTGGGGTTTAGAATATCCTTAACCAATTGCTCTGTTTGGCGTACGGTGAGTTGGTGATGAATGATTTTTTTTGAAATAACAGGTTGCTGCTGGGGCGATAATCCTAACAAGGCTCGGGCGTGTCCCATATCCATAAGTCCGTCATTGAGGGCATCTTTGACGTCATCATGCAGTTGGTTTAGTCGTAATAAATTAGAAACGGTGGTACGCGCTTTACCCACGACATCAGCAATTTGGGAGTGGCTCATGCCAAATTCATCATGGAACCGCTGCAGCGCCGCCGCTTGCTCCATCACACTTAAGTCTTCACGCTGGATATTTTCAATAAGTGCTAAAGCAATGGCAAGGTCATCTGAGATAGGACGGATGATGGCTGGTATGTGAGTGAGTCCTGCAATTTGCGCGGCTCGCCAGCGTCTTTCTCCCGCAATAATTTCATGTGTTACCGCCGTTTTTTGGGCGGGTTTTGCTAAGGGACGGATGACAATTGGCTGCATTACCCCATATTGTTTGATTGAGGTAGCCAGTTCTTGTAGAGCTTCTTCTCCCAAGTCAATGCGCGGTTGGTACTTGCCTCGCTGTAAACAATCAACATGAATGTGAATAAGGTTTAGCGACGCATTATCTGCCATTTTGGCAGGTTGGGTTGTCACTGGGTCGGTATTTTTTTTGCGGGTGGGCAGGCTAGCTGCTGCTATGCAATCCGTGGGTGTTTTTTTTGGGGCAACCGCTTTTGAGGGTGCCGTGACAGCGTCATTTTGATAGGCAGCAGCGCCCTGATCATTCGAGTTAACATGGGCAGCTGCTAGATTACCGGTAATCAATTTTTCTGTTTTGATTGAGCCAAGTAATGCATCAAGACCTCGGTTTGATGCTAGACCACGCTTTTTGACCATGTTTATGTTCCCGATTTCGATGATGATGTAAAAACGACCAACACAAAAGCTTGAGTATTTATAAGCCCTTGGTCGTTGGTCTTTTTCAAACTGGCTATTTTATCAGATTCGCAAGGTATTGAAAAAGTATTTTCACCATGAAAGCGCGTGTATTGGCTTAGATCAAGCTAAATTCATCCTTTTTAGTTACCTAATTGCAATCGCTGTCCGTTAATAACGGCGGTTATAGATGTTGGCATACGGTTATTAGCGATTTTGCTTGATGATTTCATTTGCCAATCGAATATATGCTTGTGCGCCTTTAGATTGTATTTCGTAATCCAACGCAGAGACGCCATGGGCTGGTGCTTCTGCCAAGCGAATATTACGCGGAATGATGGTATGAAATAACAGATTGCCAAAGTGCGCAAGCAGTTCTTTTGAGACGTCATTGGCAAGCGTATTACGTGGATCAAACATGGTTCTTAAGACGCCACGAATATGTAGCTGTGGGTTTAACGTGGCTAATCGCTCAATCGTTTGTGATAAATCCGCCAACCCCTCTAATGCAAAATACTCGCACTGCATAGGAATAATCACGCCAGCGGTGGCGCACATTGCATTAATAGTGAGTAAACTTAAGCTCGGGGCACAGTCAATAATGACATAGTCATAGGGTTTGACGGGGCGGCCGTTTTTTTTGGGCAAGTTGTTGAGCTGCTGCATGGCGTTGGCTAAAATGGCATGATTTTCTTGCTTTTGGCTCAAATGTAAGTCACTGCCAGATAATTCATTGTTTGCCCCTACCATGTCATAGCCGTTAAGGGTTTTGACGATGGCATCGTAGATTGGCAGGTCATCAAGTAGCACGTCTGCGATGCTATACTCAAGCTCACGCTTATCTAACCCAGAAGCGGTAGTTGCGTTGCCTTGGGCATCTAAATCAATTAATAATACTTTTTTGCGGCGATGCGCCAACGCGCTTGCCAAATTTACCGCAGTGGTGGTTTTACCAACCCCACCTTTTTGGTTGGCAATGGCTAAAATATCCATGTACTATCTCTTCAGCGTTATATTGTGGATCAATTCATGCACGGGTCGCCCCTAATATCAGGGGCGCGTCCCTATTGATTGGTTATTGGTTTATTAGTGCGTTAAATAAATTAGATGCCTTGTTTCTTGTAGCGCAGGAACCGTTAAAGCTTGGGTTTTAATTTGCCAGCTGGGCTCTAACTGTGCAATTTCTTCTACAGGGACAACCCCTTTCATGGCACAAATCTGCCCTTTATCTGCCAGTTTGTCCGCGCTCAGCGTCACAAAGTCTACCAATGAGGCAAATGCCCGTGAGGTAATAACTGCATAGCTGCCATTATGCTCCTCTATACGGCTTGCTACTGGGGTGAGGTTTTTAAGCCCCAATTCACTACCCACTTGTTTGATAAAACGGATTTTCTTTTGATTGCTGTCTAATGCCGTTACTGTACGGCTAGGCTGACAGATTGCTATAATCACGGCAGGCAAGCCTGCACCCGTCCCTATATCCAGTAAATTACCGTCTGGCAGATAAGGGATGATAGACAAGCTATCAAAGATGTGTTTGACCAGTGCCGATTGCTGATCTTTGATGGCGGTGAGATTATAGGCTTTATTCCAAAACAACAATTGCTGCAGGTAATAAAGTAGCTGGGTCTCTTGTCGTGCTGTTAAGGTTACGCCAATGCTAAGCGCAGCGTTTTTTAGCTGCGGCAAAAGCTGGCGATAGGCGGGATCAAGGCTTGGTAACACGTGTGACATTAGAACACCCGATTTAGACCATTAAGGGCGGCGACACGGTATGCCTCTGCCATTGTAGGATAATTAAAGGTGGTGTTAACAAAGTATTCTAGGGTATTGCCGCCCTTACTTTCCATAACCGCCTGTCCAATATGAATAATTTCTGAGGCATAGTTGCCATAGCAGTGAATACCCAAAATTTCAAGGGTTTCTCGGTGAAATAGGATTTTTAATACCCCGCTACGCTCACCAATAATTTGTGCCCGTGCTAGATGTTTGAAGAAGGCTTGTCCCACTTCGTAGGGCACTTTTTCGGCGGTTAGTTCTTGCTCATTTTTGCCAATACTAGAGATTTCAGGTATGGTATAAATACCTGTTGGTACACTTCTTACAGGCTGGGCGTTTTCATCTCCTACCATGTAGGCGGCTGCACAGCGTCCTTGGTCATAGGCAGCTGAGGCAAGTGATGGCCAACCAATCACGTCACCTGCGGCATAGATATTGGGCACCTCAGTTTGGTAGTGTTCATTCACTTTGAGTTGCCCACGGCTATTTGCCTCTAGTCCGATAGCTGCTAAGTTTAGACTGTCTGTATTACCTGAGCGACCATTTGACCATAAAATGGCATCTGATTTGATGCGTTTACCACTTTTTAGATATAAAA
>CALAPG010000282.1 GCA_937889485.1 uncultured Moraxella sp.
TGCCGTGGCAAATCACCCATCGTCTTGACAGACACTTACCAATATAATGGGGTGCTAGATGAAGGGATGGGACGAGTGGCAGACCAAGCGATGGGCGTGATTGGCGGGTTATTGGGCAGCAAACAGACCATCTCTCGTGACGATGATTATGAATACACCCTTACTTTTCGCTGCACCGCCTAGTCAGTGGCGGCAGCCTTATTTGCTGCCTGCCTACCTAGTAAATGCGCGTTTAGCATATCAATGACTGGCTGATCACCACTTGCCAAAATCGCGTGCTTGATGGTGGGAATGGGCTCAACAATTACGGGCTGCTTATCAAATAGCTTTAATAGACGTAACTGTAAGGCAGGCTCACCATGCGTCAAGATTAGTGTGACCAACGCGGGCACATCAAAGGGCAAATCTGCAGTTGACTGTGACATCGCAATCGCATGATAGGCGCCCAAGGTATCAAGGTCTTCCAAAATACGCGTATTGACCGCCAAATACGCTTTTTCTGTTGTGCCCCCCATCACATTGATTTTGTGCAGACAGCTAAGAGCCGTGTTGGTTTGCAGCTTGGCAATGGCAATAATGTCTTGGGCTTGCTGCTGCAAATACGCCCGTTTGGCAGCGGCTGGTTTATCATGAGACATACAAGATTCCTGTTGGTGATTTATTTATGACAAATATGACAACTCACCCATACAAAATGAAAAATGACTTGTCTGTTACTCATAAATAGGGATTACGGTGCATAAATCAATGCACGCATGCGGCAATCCCGACATAGACGAACCGATAGCAAAAGCCCACCGTGATAGGGTGGGCTTTTGCTATGATATCTAACGGTATCTAATGGTGTGTAGTGCGACGGTGAGCGTCATCCATCAGACTTTAAGAATTCGGCGCCCCAAACAATTGAGCGCCAACCGCTAAGCGCCAAAAGATAAATAGCCATCGTTAGCCTGTGTTACGCAGTCCTTGGGCGATGCCATTAATGGTGAGATGCACCAAATTGAGCGCAGACGTATGGGTGCTTTCATTATCCGATGGTGCGTCACGAAGTTCTTTGAGGAGTGCCACTTGCAGCCAATTGAGCGCGTTGAGATACGGCAAGCGCAGCGCCAAAGAACGTGCTAACGAGCGGTTGTCATCTAGCAGATTTTGCTTGTTGGTTAATGTGAGTAGCGCTTTTTGACTACGTTGGTATTCTGCTGTGATGAGTGCAAAAATTTCTTTTGCCTCCGCGCTATTTTCTGCCAATGCCACATACGCTTCGGCAATACTAATGTCAGTTTTTGCCATGACTTGCGCCATATTTGATAGCATAGCTTGCATAAAGGCACTGTGCTGGGCATTGTGTTGTAGCTTGGCAAGGTTGTCTGGGTTGTCGGCAATGAGTTTTTCTACCGCGGTACCAAACCCATACCAAGCGGGTAGCATCAGACGGTTTTGCATCCAAGAAAATACCCAAGGAATCGCGCGCAAATCTTGAATCCGTGCCAAACTTTTGCGGCTAGCAGGGCGTGAGCCAATGTTTAGGCTAGCAATTT
>CALAPG010000283.1 GCA_937889485.1 uncultured Moraxella sp.
CAGTACTTACAAGATAAACCGAGCAAAAACAACGAAGTAAAATTGTATGATAACTATGACAATGCCTATATTGACCTAAAATCGGGTCGGGTAGATGCCGTATTATCAGAAAAAGTAACGGCGAGTGAGTGGCTAAAACAAAACAGTGATAAATTTGGCGTGATTGGTTCAGAAATAGACAACAACGACAACATCGCTATGGCAGTTCGCAAAAACGATCCACTAAAAGCGGACTTTGACAAAGCCTTAGCCACCCTACAAAGTAACGGTGAACTCACAAAAATACAAGCGCAATACTTTGGTAAATAGGTATCGCCCGTTACCAAAAATTTGGGCTTTGGCGTATTTTTGCCTTGACCGTGTATCACAAACAAGCCCATATGACAAACAAGATTGTTGTGCACATACAGAAACATTAAAGACTAAGGTATGATTATGAAACAGGTATCCGTTATAGGGTTAACGTCACTGGCAATATTAGTGGGGCTAAGTGGCTGTCAAAAGCCTGCCGAAACCAATGCTGGCGCCACCGACCAAGCAAGCGCTGCCACCAACACAACAGCAGACATGCCACAGATTCGTATCGCCACGGAATCAAGCTTTGTGCCTTTTAGCTACAAAGACGCCAATGGCAAAGTGATTGGCTTTGAAATTGACTTGGCAGACGCATTATGCCAAGAAGCCAAATTAAAATGCGAAGTCATCTCTCAAGACTGGGATGGCCTAATTCCAGGATTGCAAGCCCAAAAATACAATGCCATCATGGCAGGTATGTCGGATACGCAAGAACGTCGCCAAGTCGTTGCCTTTAGTGACCCGTACTTCATCAATAACTTGATTATTATTGGCAAAAAAGGCGTTGAAAAAGGGGCAGATGATTTGGCAGGCAAATCTGTGGGTGCTCAGCGATCCACCACAGCCGCCGAATATTTGGCAAAAAACTTTCCCAAAGCGCAGCCAAAACTTTACGATACCCAAGACAACGCTTATCTTGACCTTGAATCAGGACGCACCGACCTCATGATTTCGGACAGCGCGCCTGCATTATCTTGGCTAAAAACTGCCAAAGGGCAAAATTTTGAAATCAAAGGCGCACCTATTAATATCAATGACAAAATTGGTATCGCCTTGCGCCAAAATGACCCGTTAATCGGCAAATTTAATACCGCGCTCGCGACCTTAAAAGCCAACGGTACTTATGACAAAATCAGTCAAAAATACTTTGCTGATCTACCAAAGTAACCCCAAATTGATGTAACATAAAACAAAAGTCAGCGATAAAACCGTTGTCAGTTTTTTACGGGTAAGTGCAGGGTAATCTCAAATCTAGGAGCGTAGGGTGAAAGCAAATATTTCTTTTTTTGGTGGAATAGCATTAGTAGGTCTGGCATTAACGGGTTGCCAAAAAGCCAATGAAACAAACAACCAAACAGCAGCCTCCAGCACTGCCGCGGCATCCGTGGCGGCAGCGGCTGATACGTCTGGCAAAGTTATTCGGGTAGCAACCGAGGGCATTTATAAACCGTTTAGCATTACCAATGCAGACGGCACACTAACAGGCTTTGATGTCGAGTTGATGCGCGCCTTATGTAATGAGATGAAAGTCACTTGTGACATTAAACCACAAGATTGGGATGGCTTACTACCAGGTCTAATGGCAAAAAAATATGATGTGGTGATTGATGCCATGTCCATCACACCCGAACGCCAAGCACAGGTGGATTTTACTGACCCCTATTTTGTCAATACCTTGGTGTTTTTGACCAAAAAAGGTA
Organism: uncultured Moraxella sp.; assembly: GCA_937889485.1. GTDB lineage: Bacteria > Pseudomonadota > Gammaproteobacteria > Pseudomonadales > Moraxellaceae > Faucicola. The sequence goes on from CALAPG010000283.1 coordinate 1,776, forward strand.
GCACCATCAATCCAGACGACCCTGCCCAAATTGATAGCCATGTGGTTGCCGCCCAGCGCTCTACACTCTCAACACAGTGGATGGAAAAAAACCACCCAAAAACCAAACTCAATTTGTATGAAGGGCTGGATAATGCCTTTTTGGATTTGGCGGCAGGTCGCTCAGATTTGATGCTATCGGATAAAGCCCCAGCGGCATTTTGGATTAATACTCCCGAGGGTCAAGGCTTTGAGCTTAAGGGTAAAGAAATTGACGTAGACGACAAAATGGGCATCATTGTGCGTAAAGGTGACCCGCTACGTTTAGACTTTAACAAAGCACTAAGCACCGTCAAAGCCAATGGCGTGTATGACAAAATATATCAACAATACTTTGGTAATACCGTGGCGGCAGCAGCAACCGCCAGCCGTGTAACAGTGAGCACATCAGCTGCGGCGAGTGTTACTCAATAATTTTGGTTATAACAAATCGCTTGAAATCATAAAAACTGGGTGAAAATGCACCCAGTTTTTGTTTTTTTGTGGTTTTCAGAGATACAATCACGTAAAATTGCAGCCTAAAATACCCCCACGGTTTTGCGGGAGGGATTTGGTGTGAGTGATACATTCAGTTAATTTGAATGGCTAAAGGGTCAACTAACAAGGTAAGCATATTGTGTTAGATTTACAAGGTTTTGGGCAATTATTGTTAAGCGGTGCATGGGTAACCATTAAACTGGCATTGACAAGCTTGGTATTTGGTCTAGTCTTGGGGCTGCTTGGTGCAACCGCTAAGATGTCGCGTTTTAAAGTCTTTAATGCCATTGCCACGGCGTATACTACCATTATCCGCGGCATTCCAGAACTATTGTCGGTCATGTTTATTTATTTTGGCGGCTCCATGGTGCTGGGTGCGTTATTATCAAAATTTGGTAATGGCGGTTACGTTGATGTCAGTCCTTTTTGGGCAGGGGTGACGGCATTATCGGTAGCCTTCGGGGCGTATGCCACCGAAACCTTTCGTATGGCATTTCAAGAAATTCCCAAAGGTCAGGCAGAGGCAGCCGAAGCCATTGGTATGAAAAAATTTCAGATTTTATGGCGGATTACCTTGCCACAAGTATGGCGCATTGCCTTGCCAGGTTTGGGTAATTTATTTTTGGTGCTCCTTAAAGACACGGCATTGGTATCGGTGGTGGGTCTTGAAGATATCATGCGCCACGCCAAAACCGCGGCAACGTCAACGCAAAGTCCTTTTACGTTTTATATGGCGGCGGCATTATTGTATTTGAGTTTGACAGTGATTATCACGGGCGTGATTATGTGGCTTGAGTGGGTGAATAACCCTGCTGAACGTTATGCAAAGCGTTTACAAAAAATCGGTATGGTAAAATAGGGGATCATCAATGAACTGGAATTGGCAAGTAATTATTGATAGTATCCCAAAGCTGCTACAAGGCGGTGTGGTAACCATCGAGTTGGTGCTGTTGTCTGGGTTTTTAGGGTTTATGCTGGCGGTGCCACTAGCTTTGGCGCGATTGTCCAAAAAATGGTGGGTGCAAGCGCTACCATTTGCGTATATTTTCTTTTTTCGGGGCAGTCCTTTATTGGTGCAAATCTTTTTGATTTATTATGGGTTGTCACAGTTTAGCTGGATTACCGAGTCGGTGCTTTGGAAATCGGGTGTTTTGTCTAGCCCATTTTGGTGTGCTATTATTGCGTTTACACTTAATACCGCCGCTTATATTGCTGAAATTATTCGCGGTGCGATTAAGTCAATTCCAAAAGGAGAGAATGAGGCCGCCGATGCGATTGGTATGTCTTATCGCCAAAAACTCACCCGCATTATTTTTCCACGCGCGTTTGGCATCATGTTGCCTGCTTATGGCAATGAGGTTATTTTTATGCTTAAAGGCAGCGCGCTGGCATCGACCATTACCTTGATGGATATCACAGGGGTGGCAACAACCATTATGTCCAAAACCTATACGGTGTTTGAATTGTTTTTTGCGTCAGGTATCTTATATTTGTTGCTGTCATGGTTTTTTATTGGTACTTTTAGGTTGATTGAAAAACGAATCAATCGCCACTTATCTTATAAACCCATGCATGAGGTGAAAGCAGCGGTTTAAGTGAAAATACAAAAAAATAGACAAAACGATAGCTTTGGCAAGGAGTGAGGATGAACAACGTAATATCCTTGATAACGATGGGTATGTTGGGTTTTGCGGTGGTAGCGTGTCAACCCGCCCAAAAAGACCCAAACGCCAAGGCTGCTATAGCCAGCCAGCCAGCTAGTGGCAGTGCCTCGGCGTCTTCAGCGCCCATGGTCGGTAAAGCCGAGAGTAACCCTACACCTACCACGCCGATTGTGATGAATTGGACGTTGGTTGACTCTGGCGTCAAGCCTGTTGATAAGCAACAATTTAATTACCCCTTTGCCCTTGATAGTGAGCCTGTTAAGGCGTATGCGCAGATGTATCATGTGGATAATGTCACGTCAAGATACAACCTAACAGTGGGTATGGCAGTCAATGAAATTTTATCCAAAGTATTAGACCAAGTAGGGACGGCTTATTTGTCACATGAGTTAACGGCGGGCAAAGATAGCGCATTTATTATTCATACCACCTCACAAGTTGCGCCCAGTGAGCATACTTATGTGTTTGCCGAGCCATTTGCCAAGGGACTCACTATCCCCGTCAAAATCATCAATGACGCCAAAAAATAACCCGATTGGGGTTATTGCTAATACCAAACCAACTTACCCCCATTGTTGAAAGGAATACCCATGCGTGTGCTTGGACTAGAGACCTCCTGCGACGAAACAGGATTGGCTATTTTTGATAGTAACCAGCGTCATCAAGCGAACCAAGGGCTGGTTGGTCAAGTACTGTACAGCCAAATTGCGCTCCATGCCACGTATGGTGGCGTGGTGCCCGAGCTTGCTAGTCGTGATCATATCCGCAAATTGGTACCGTTATTAACGCAGCTATTAACAGAATGTCACCTCAAAAAAACCGACATTGATGCCATTGCTTTTACCAAAGGCCCAGGATTGGTGGGAGCATTGATGACAGGGGCATTATTTGGGCGTAGCCTTGCGCTGGCGCTAGATATCCCTGCCATTGGTGTTCACCACATGGAAGGGCATTTGCTGGCTCCTTTATTGGGGCAAAATCCGCCAGATTTTCCTTTTGTGGCATTGTTGGTGTCAGGTGGGCATACCATGTTGGTGGCGGTAGAAGGCATTGGGCAATACCATATTTTGGGTGAGTCTATTGATGATGCGGCAGGTGAATGTTTTGACAAAGCCGCCAAAATGCTGGATTTGCCGTACCCAGGTGGCCCTAATATTGCTAAACTGGCACAAACAGGCAATCCACTTGCCTACGCTTTACCGCGCCCAATGTTGGGTAGGGGGCTGGATTTTTCGTTTAGCGGTATGAAAACGGCGGTACACAACCTTATTAAAGACCACGCCACCGATATTAATAACCCTGCCGATGCCCAAACCCGTGCTGACATTGCGGCAAGTTTTCAGCACGCCGTGGTGGACACGTTGGTCAAAAAATGCGTGAAAGCATTGCAGCAAACAGGCATGAAGCGTTTGGTCATTGCAGGCGGGGTAAGCGCCAATCAGCAGCTACGCCAATCGCTTGCGGATGCCTTGATTAAGATGAGTGCCACTGTGCATTATGCGCCACCTG
>CALAPG010000284.1 GCA_937889485.1 uncultured Moraxella sp.
ATGACTTTGTCACCAATCCACTCACGCATTTTGGGAAATTTACCCAGCCATGCATAAGTGTTTTGGGCAGAGCCAGAGGTGACTTTCATCGCCAGTTTTTGCCATTGGGTTTCGGTTTCTTTGAATGCCGTGTTGAAGGTCATGTTGAGACCAGCGGCAATGGCTTGTAGATTTTCACGAGTTAGTTGCATAGATGTTCCTTTTCAATTTTGACAAATGGCTTTTATAATTCGTCGATTGGGTTGCTCAGCAGTACACCAGTGGGCACGTCACTGACATTGACCCACACGTGTGTGCCACCATCCAGCCCCATCATCGTACCAGCGATTAATTTACCAGCCACTGCTTGACTGACTGCGCCATCCGCGGTAATGGTGACTTGTTTACCGATATCTGCTTGAGTCAATGGTGTGGTTGAGTCATTAGTTAGCAAAAACTGGCGGTTACGTGTAATCGTGATATATTGCGCACCGTCCGCACCTTGCGTATTATCAACACTGTGTTCTGCTCGTCCAAAAAACAGCTTGGCATTAGTGTCATGAGCAGGGACAGCAAAACCTGCGGCATTAGTAGCGACCATTTGACCTTCAACAATTGCCACGGCTGCTGCGACTAGCAGTGGGATACGTCCGCCATCGCGGTAAGGGACTTGTTTCATCAGTTTTTCTCCAAATTAAATTTTAGATGATGCTTGGCTTATGCCATTGAGCTTGCTAAGTCTTTGGCATTAACACCCAATTGTGCCGCTACCAGTTTGACATCAGCAGTCAAGGCAACCGTTGTGGTGGCAGGTGTGACTGGTTTACCTGCGGTTTGGCTTTGAGTGAGTGCAGCGATTTTTGGTTGGCGGCTTAAATAGTCTTTAAAACCTTGTAGGTCTTTTTGGGCATACAGCATTGCCCACGACTCTTGAGCAGGGAGTAATTGACCATTAGATAACGCTTCAGCCACTAGCTCTTCGGCAGGGTCTTTTTGATTACCTTGCAATTCTGCGATTTTTTCATTGAGAGCGGTGACGACTTCAATTGGCACGTACTTTGATGGATCAGGTTCTTGTGCTTGAGCAGTTGCAAATTTTTCATCGACCTTATCAATTTCAGTTGTTAGACTGGCTAAAATTTTGCCATCATCAAGTATCATGCCTTTTGCGGTTGCTTTGCCTTTGATGTCTGCAAAGTTTTGATTGAGCGCGGCAATCGCTTGCTCTTCGGTTGTGGTCTCAGCCAAGCCAAGACTGGCTAAAATTAAAGCTAACAATGGATTCATGCTGTTTTCCTGTTGTTGAGGTTTGGTTTGTGGAATGGTGATAGCTGCGGTCAGGAGTGCAGGCTTTAATTCATCAAGGATAGATAATGCAGGGTCATTGGTAATCGCCACACTATGTAGTCCTAGCACTACGCCAGCTTTGTTGTACAAAACCACAGGCGACTTAAAGCGGTATTCGCCATTGTCGATGTAGTCTTTGGCTTTAGCAGTGAACTCATAGTTATTGCTACACAAGCCCACACCATCGACATACAAAAAACTGCCAGCCTTTAGCCAACCTGCCGCAGGCGCAGGCTGACCATTTTCTTTTGACAAGATAGTTTGGTGTTCATAATCAATCACCAAATCTTTGGCAGATTGATTAAGCGATGCCGCCAATGCCATGCCATTATCTTTCTTCATAATCCAAGCAGGCGCGTCAAATGGTCTGCCGTCTTTGGCTTTGACCGCATCACCTTCAGGGAAAATCAAAAAATGATTGGCTGGTACGCCTGTTTGGCTTAGGGAAAGGGATAAGGCGGATA
>CALAPG010000285.1 GCA_937889485.1 uncultured Moraxella sp.
GACTGGAGTTCAGACGTGTGCTCTTCCGATCTCATCACTGCCCTAACGGCGGGCGCGCTGCTCAGACAAGATCTGGCTAGCCGAATTATCTATACCCAGTCCCATGACAAAACCACCCTATATATCAATGGAACCTTGCTAGATAAAGACACGCAAGACCCCAACGACTTGGCAATGTTAGTCAAATTAGCGGATGGCGAAGCGATTAATCTACAACAATTACAAGCGGCTGGCGTGACTATTGATACCGTGTGTGATTGGATAGAAAACGGCTGGGTACTCGTAGACCCGTGCAATCTATCATTATAATATACCCTTAATAACCCACACACCTCGCCAAACAGGATCAAGAACCACCCAAATGTGCTTGAGATTGTTTGGCGAAGCGCTTAAAATTTAATTTTCCAACAAAGATAACAACAACTTATGAGCTACTATTTTGGATTTTTGCCCTCTGAAGAATTAAACAACACCATCAACCACGCCTATGCGCTCATCCACAGTCATAGCAGTGAGCGCTACGATGTTTACCGCGATAAAATCACCCATTTAACCAACAAAGAATTGATGGACTCGCTACTGATCAAACTTATTGAATCATTGCCCGATGAATCCGAACGCCGCACACACCTTATCAAAACAGCAGCAACCATTGAAGCCACTAGCGACAAGCTGATTAATACCTTACTTAGCCCCACCAAAAATGATGATGTATTGGCAAGCTTTCATTTTTTTGATCAGTACGTGCTAAAAACCGACCCCCACGGCGCCAGGCGTATCTGTGTGCCGTTAGATGATGCCCACGCAACCCGCTTACTACAATGTATCGCCAACGTGCAGGCTGGCAAGGGTATAGAAGAACAACAACACATTATCCGTCTATTTACTGAGCTTACCAAAGCCTGTTTGCAGCATTTTTTGGTGGATTTTACCAAGACCCTCAACCTTAACATGCTAAAACGCACCGCCATTCCTGTGGCTGAAAGCGTCATTACCAAAGTCATTGATTTGGCGCTGCACCGCTTGATCCCACAGATGCCGCAAGCCTCTTTAGAACGTTTTACCAAACATTATGAAGGCTTGATTTTCAAAATTGATGAAATTGCGGTAAAATAGCCAGTTTTTAGCCGTAACCCAAAAAGGTCAACTATGAGTCAACTAACCAACCAACAAATCGAAGAAGCCCTTCGCAATTCAGAATGCCTAATCAGCAGTTTTGAAGTGAGCAGTGCTTATGAACGTTTGGCAGCCAGTGTAAACTTACACTATGCTGGACAAAACCCCATCGTGATGGTCGTCATGAATGGTGGATTGATACCCGCAGGTCAGCTACTCACTCAGTTTACCTTTTATCATCGTATGTACTATATTCATGCTAGTCGCTATCGCAACAACGAAGGCACCAATGACTTAGAGTGGAAATTTAAACCAGATATCAGCCTAGCAGGTGAAGATATCTTGCTCATTGATGATATTTTTGATGAAGGTATTACCCTCAAAGCGGTGGTGGATGAACTACAAAAAGAACAGCCAAAGACCATCCGTACGTGTGTTTTACTCAACAAAATCCACGATCGTAAAGTACAAGATTTTAATGTAGATTTTGTGGGTCTTGAAGTGGCAGATCGTTATGTGTATGGCTGCGGTATGGATTATCATGGCTACCTACGACACATGCCTGGTATCTATGCGTTAAAAGAAAGTTAATTAATGATTCATACCACCAGAAAAAGGCATGGTTTCGTGCCTTTTTTTTCTATTTTGGCAGCTGTTCCTGTGCGGTTTGTATAGCAGTGCTATACATGGGGCTGGTGATCTGCTGCCAACCCTTCAAATTGTAACTGTAGCCCTGTTTGGCGCACACTCCGCTGGGTAACCGCGGTCTTTAACGCATCATAACTACCAAAAATTGCCAAATTGTTTTTGCTTCTTGTAACCGCCGTATAAAGCAGCGCTTGGCTTAACAACCTTGTATGCGCTTTGTCCATACATATTGCCACCTCATCAAACTCTGAGCCTTGTGACTTATGAATAGTCATGGCATACGCCCGCTCACAACTCTCCAAACTCAGCCGATGTATAGGAATGACTTGATTCATAAAGCACGCCCATAACTGTTGTTCGTATACCAAACAAATCCCAATATCACCATTAAACAACCCTAATTGGTAGTCATTATGCGTCATGATAATGGGCAAGCCATGATAAAAAAAGCGTTTGGTCGGTACAATGTGGCTGTAAGAAAAAAACGCTGCCGCCATTTTTTGATTGATTATCTCAGTACCTAACGCACCTTGGTGCCCCGCACAAAGCACCCGATAACCATCAAACACCTCAAATAACTGTTGCCGATTGTTAGCATCATGCACATCAACTGGTGTGACATACCACTGTTTAATTAACTCAAAAAATGCATAGTAAGGTTTTTGTAGTGCAGCATAAACCAGTGGCATTGGCGTATGCGCGCTGATTTTATAAAATGGTATAGGCAACGCGTTCCCAAGGTGTGAGGATTGAGAAGATTGAGATGCTATGCTTTGTGTGGTAAGGGTGATTGTGTCTAGCAAGCGGCTAATGTGTTTGATTTTTTGGGTTGCGGGCACATTTTGTTGTAGTGCTGCCGCAAACACGCCCACCGCTGATTGATCATCAAAACGTTTTGACTCGTTAAGCGCGGTAATATAAGGCTGTAGTGCAGCAATTTGGCATAAATCCGATAACACTGACCCCGCATCCACCGCGGCTAGCTGATTGGCATCGCCCAATAAAATGAGCCGTCCTGTGGGTTTAATGGCATCAACCAATAGCCCTGCTAGCTCCAATCCTAACATAGAAGCTTCGTCTACTATAATTAAGTCGTCGGGTAATGGGTTTTTTGCGTGATAACGCGGCACCCCATCTAACCCAATACCTAATAGCCGATGAATAGTTTTTGCATTGTCCAAGGCAATATTTTGGTCATGTAAACTGTTTTGTAGTGACGTTTGCATGCGCTGTGCTGCTTTACCAGTAGGCGCCGTTAAGCTTATGGACAAAGGCGGCAATTTTTTGTCTTTCAGTCGCTGTTTGTCATGTTGCGCTTGTAGTTTTGTGACCAACTGGGCAACTGTAAATGTTTTGCCTGTACCAGGCCCGCCAATAATAATGCTTAAGGCTTGGTGCAGTGCTTTATCAATGGCTATTTTTTGTTGCGAATTGGGGGTTAACTGGTTTATTGCTTCACTATCATCCACGGCTAGTAAGTTTACAGGGCGCTTGGCGATGGTCAAAAGCTGTTTTGCTAGTCGGTGTTCTGCATACCAATGACGATGTAGCCAAATTACCCAATACTGCTTTATATGAGTATCAGAAGTATCCACAACAATGGGCGTATTGACGGCTAATTCGCCATGTCCCAGTCTATCTTGCCAGCCCGAATTTAATAGCGTGACCCACCCTTCTTGCTCTAGTGCTAAAAAAGCGTCATGATAATTGATATTTTGTTGATTGAAGTTTAGGTCTTCTAAACCAAGAATAGTATGCCCTTCTTGTAATTGCTCACTCAGTTTTTTGAATATTTTTCGGACAAAGTTTTCTTCTGTTTGGCTTGTTGTTTTTTTTTGGTCATTATTTTTAGATTTACTTAGGCTATTTTTGGTTATTTGACCAATTTGTTTTTTTGCACAATTCACAATTTTCAATTGCATCTTCACAACAAACCAATATTTCTATTCAATATGCAAAATATATTGACGAAATTCGT
>CALAPG010000286.1 GCA_937889485.1 uncultured Moraxella sp.
TATCGACTGCTTATGAATATCCCGGACAAATGACTGGTCTAGTTTAATGGCATCGATCGGGAAGCGGGCTAACTGGGATAGCGAAGAATAACCTGTGCCAAAATCATCTAAATAAATACAAAACCCAGCGGCATGAAGCTTTAATAATATTTCTGTGGTTTTGACCTCATCTTGTAAACTAAAAATTTCGGTAATTTCAAATTGAACTAGGCGTGGTAGCCACGGATACTGTGCCAAGGTTGACTCAATAAATTCAATAAACTTGTGGTTGGTAAGTTGGCGGCTATCAACATTGATACATACATGGCAGTCTAGCCCTAATTGCTGCTGCCACATTTGTATCTGGGCAATGCAAGCATGTATAAGGCACTCAAATAAGGGCTGCGAGAACTGATCAAGGACTTCTTCCAAAAAATCTTTGGGGTATAACAAGCCAAGGGTAGGGTGTTCCCAACGCGCCAAGGCTTCAAACATGGGGATATTGGGGGTGTTAAACCCAAGCTTTGGCTGAAAATAGGGTACGATTTGCTGTTTGGCTAGCGCATTTTTAAAAGCACTAGACAAATGAATATTTTGAAACAACGTATTTTTTTGGCTATTTTTGTACCAAACGATGTCATCACCGCCCGACAGTCTGGCTTGTTTTAACGCCGTATCCGCCTGTAACAACAAGGTTTCAGCATCCATGCTATCAGTTGGCAATACTGAAATTCCCAATGAAAAACGTACATAGATATACTGCTCATTAATCACCAAAGGCAGCTCAAATAGTTGACTTAGCTGCTCAAGATATTGATAACCGCTGCCAATCCCATCGACATTCACCAGCAACGCAAAATTATCGCCGCCAAAGCGCGAAAACGCGATTAAATAACAACCGCCCACTTGTAATAGTTTGATACGATTAACAAAACTTTGAATCAGCTTATTGGTGCTTTCAATCCCCAAACTTTGGTTAAATGATTGTAACTTATCAATATTAATGCGCAGTACCATGCACTGATTGGTAATGGCGGCAGGGGTTTTGGCTTGTAGACGAATAGTGGCTTTTAGTTTATCAAAAAACGCATCGTAACATTGTAGCCCCGTGAGTTCATCAAAGTTTAGGGCGCTAAGGGCATCTTGTCGCAGCGTACTTTTTTCGGTCAAGTCTGTGACAACCCCATTAAAAATAAAATTGTCCTTGCCAATCTGATATGGGCTAACTTGTAACTGTGACACCACCTCCAACCCATCAAGATGAGGAATGATAAAGGTGTCATTGTTAATACTTTCTTTGGCAATCAGGCGCTCTTCAAGTTGGCGAAATAACTGCTGTTGGTAGCTTGGAAATCGATCAATATCATAAAAACTAAAATAACTGCCTAAAATTTGATTTTTGGGTAATCCCGTGATTTGTAGGAATTTTTCATTGACACAAACATAGCGAAACTGGTTGTCTAAAATAAAAATACCATCAGAAATTTTGGTAAAAAAGGCGCCAAACACCACATTGAGATGGGATGCCAAAAACTCACTAAAAAAACGCTCATCGGACAAAAAGCCGTTGTTTGCCAGTAGCGCGTATTCAAGATTTTTAGGACAGCAATCACATTCTAACGGTAACGTAGGGATTTCATCCTGTTTAGCGTACATATCCAATCCTATGGGTTAAAGTAAAGCTGATAAACTGTCAATAAACATGACAATGCCACCACAGGCGCGGTTTCAGTGCGAAGTACACGCTCACCAATTTGCCAAGGCAAAAATCCTGCTGCCAGTGCCAAAGCGATTTCTGTTTCTGATAGGCCGCCTTCAGCGCCAATGAGTAAAACAAATTTTACCCTATTTTTGTTGATAAATGTTTGTTGAATGGTAGACAACGCGTTATGATTTGCAACAAATGGATCATCAATGGTTTTTGGTACCGCAAGTACCAGTTTTTGCAGCCCCTGTTTTTGCGAGTGGGCGGCAAGAGAAGGCGGTGACGGCTCACAGAGCACCTCACAGTTGTTTATCCACTGCTCTAGTGGTATGGGGGGCAAGATCGTGGGGGGAATATTGAGACCACATTGCTCGCAGGCTGATATAGCCACTTGCTGCCAATGGGCGGTTTTTTTATCGGCTTGCTCAGGTTTTAGACGTACTTCACCGTGTTGGCTCGTCAGTAGGTGAATGGTGGTGACCCCAAGCTCGGTTGCTTTTTGAATGGCATAGTCCATGCGTTCGCCGCGGCTCATCACCAGTCCGATATCCACTTCAAAAGGTAAACGGCGGTCAATGGCCTCAAACGCATTGACTTGCACCATGGCAGTTTTTTTGCCGATCTCGGTTAAAGTCACGGTGTACTCACCACCCTGACCATCAAAAAACACCGCTTGCTCACCTGTTTGGGCGCGTAAGACTTTGCACCAATGGTGAAAAATATCCGCGGTGACGGGCAAGGTTTTAGCAGCGGCTAGTTGATTGGGTTCATTATAAAAAAATCGTCTCATGATTGACTCATTGCTAGCTAACGTTGGGATTTTAATCGCCAATAAATTAAGGGAGTGATAGGGTGGGCAGGTCATTTTCCGTTGCCGTTGTGACAAGCATCGCTAACCCTTTTTGTAAAATATCAAATACTTGCCCAATCTGCTCGGTGGTGGTGCAATACGGCGGAATTAAATAAACATGATTGCCGATAGGGCGAATCATGACGCCATTTTTGAGACAAAAATTTGATAATTGTCGTGCATTTTCCCCATTGCCCAATAAAGTAAAGGCACTTATCATGCCTGTTTGCCGTGTATGACAAATAGCAAAATCCCCTTGTTTGAGCGCCGCCAAACCGTCATGCATGGCATGGCTTAGCTGTTGATTGTGGTCAATCACCTTGTCATGGGCAAATACTTGTAAAGACGCCAACGCCGCGGCACACGCCAATGGGTTACCTGTAAAGCTATGCGAGTGCAAAAAGCCCTTTTCAACGCGCTCATCATAAAATGCTTGGTAGACGTTATCGGTTGTCATCACGCAGGACATGGGCAAATAACCTGCTGTCAGCCCTTTTGATAGACAAATAAAGTCAGGGCAAAGTGCATCTTTTTCAGAGTCATCTGCCAATGCCAGCATTTGCTCAACCGCGAACATGGTTCCTGTACGCCCAAAACCGACCGCAATTTCATCATAAATCACATGAATGTCATATTGCTTGGCAAGTTTGGCAACAGCTAGCAAATAATTGGCTGAATACATTGCCATGCCCGCGGCACCTTGCACTAGTGGCTCCAAAATAATGGCACAAACGGTATCACCTTGCCGTTGTAAGACGTCTTGTAGCGTTGCCAAACAGTGCTGTTCATAATCGTGTGCGGTGAGGTCATGGGGCTTAAAAATAGCCGCAGGCGAGGGAACACGGATTTGGCGCACAATCAAATCTTTATATTGCTCACTAAATAACGCAATATCGGTGACTGCAAGACTGCCGACTGTTTCACCATGATAACCATGCGCTAGAGAAATAAACTGTTTTTTGTGGGGATTGCCTTGCTGCTGCCAGTACTGCAAACTCATTTTAAGCGCTATTTCCACCGCACCTGAGCCACTATCGGCAAAAAAAGCCTTGGTTAAGGGGGCGGGCATGATGTTGACCAACGCTTCTGCTAACGCCATAATCGGTGGGTGAGTGACCCCGGCAATCAGTGTATGCTCAAGGGTGTCTAGCTGCTGCTTTACCGACGCATTAATCAATGGGTGACAATGACCATGTAAGTTGACCCACCACGAGCTAATCATGTCCAAATAAGCATTGCCATGTTGATCAAATAGGGTATTACCTTGAGCCTTGACAATATGGAGGGGCGGGTGATTTTCAAGCGAGTGCATCTGGGTGCAAGGAAGCCATAACGCAGTATTCATAATGTTCTCTAGAGGTTTTTTTCAACCATTGTAGCATTTTTGACCCAATAAAAAAGGCTTGAACGCTCAAGCCTTTTTGTTAAAGGGTATTTTTAGACCAAATTTAAGGCTTTGACCAAGTCTAAATTGGGTTGAACTTGGTTCATGCTATAAAAATGAATCGATGGCACGCCTTCGGCAATCAAGCGCTCGCAAAGTTTGACTACCACCTCAAACCCAAACGCGCGGATGGCTTTGCGGTCATCGCCATAATCTGCCAATTGTTTGCGAATATAGCGCGGAATATCGGCGCCACAGCCATCGGCAAAACGAATTAAGTTTGAGGCGTTGGTGATGGGCATAATACCAGCAATGATGGGAAAATCTTCTTGATACACGCCTTTTTTGGCGAGGGCATCGCGCAAGAATAAATAACTATCGGCATTATAAAAAAACTGGGTGATCGCTTCACTTGCGCCTGCTTGATACTTATTAATAAGGTTTTGGATATCGGCTTCAAAACTTTTGGCCTGCGGGTGCATCTCTGGGTAGGCTGCGACTTTAATTCTAAAATAATCCCCCGAATGTGCACGAATATAGCGCACCAAATCCACCGCAAATGGCAATTCACCCAAACCCACCATACCCGATGGCAAATCACCGCGCAATGCTACCAAACGGTTAATTCCCAAGGTTTTATAGTAATCGAGCAATTCGCTAATCTCGGCTTTGTCATCGCCAATACAAGATAAATGGGGAGTAATCGGGGTAGCGCTTTGTTGGCTCAAATGCGCAACAATGCCCAGCGTGCGTTCACGGGTAGAACCCCCTGCACCATAGGTTACGCTAAAATATTGCGGGTTTAGGGCGTTTAACGTTTCAAACGTACTAAGCAGTTTGCTCTGTCCTTCATCGGTCTTGGTAGGAAAAAATTCAAAAGAAAAAGGCGTTGTCATTTATAGGTCCCATCCATCAAAATAACCCTATTATAGCAAGTGTGGCAGTAGAATCACGGGTTTTTACCCCATAGTTTTGGCATAACCTAAATCCAAAACCGCCTAATAAAAAAGCCATACAACAAGCGGTATGGCTTTTTTGATGGGGTTAGGCTTTGTCTAGATTAAAATGCGCTAACCTAAGTAACCAGTCAGCTGATTAGTATTTGTAGCTTTCGGGTTTAAATGGCCCGTCAACCGCAACCCCGATATAATCCGCTTGTACTTGAGTAAGCTTGGTTAACACGCCATTAAAGCCTGCGACCATGGCGGCGGCTACTTCTTCATCAAGCTTTTTGGGTAGTACTTTGACATAGACGCTTTCTGCTTTTTTGTCGGCAGGTAGGTCGGCAAATTTTTCTTTGAATAGATGCATTTGTGCCAAGACTTGGTTGGCAAATGAACCGTCCATGATGCGAGAAGGGTGACCTGTGGCATTGCCTAAGTTGACCAAACGACCTTCGGACAACAAAATAAGGTAGTCGCTCTCATCCTCTGAGCGATAAATTTGGTGTACTTGCGGTTTGACTTCTACCCATTTCCAGTTATCACGCATAAATTGGGTGTCAATTTCGGTATCAAAGTGACCGATATTGCAAACCACAGCGGTGGATTTTAGTGCTTTTAGCATCTCGCTGTTACAGACATGGTAGTTGCCTGTAGTGGTAACAACAAGGTCGGTATCTTGCAGTAAGGTTGCATTCACGCCTTTGGCAGGGTCACCTGATACAAATGGTGATACCACTTCAAAGCCATCCATACACGCTTGCATGGCGCAAATGGGATCAACCTCGGTCACACGGACAATCATACCTTCTTGGCGCAAACTTTGCGCTGAGCCTTTGCCCACATCGCCGTAACCAATGACCAAGGCGCGGCGACCTGATAACAGCATATCGGTACCCCGTTTGATGGCGTCATTGAGGGAATGGCGACAGCCGTATTTATTATCATTTTTTGATTTGGTGATGGCATCATTGACATTGATCGCGGGTACTTTTAACGTGCCTTTATTGAGCATTTCAATCAAACGGTGCACGCCTGTGGTGGTTTCTTCACTGATACCGTGAATCTTATCTAGCATTTGTGGGTACTGATCATGGATCAGCGCTGTCAAGTCACCGCCATCATCAAGAATAATATTGGCATCCCATAATTGACCATTTACCTCACCGCCTACAAAAATTTGTTGGCGTAAGCACCATTCATATTCTTCCTCGGTTTCACCTTTCCAAGCAAACACAGGGATACCTGCGGCAGCAATGGCTGCTGCTGCATGGTCTTGGGTTGAAAAAATATTACAAGATGTCCAGCGTACCTCAGCACCAAGCGCCACCAAGGTTTCGATCAGTACGGCGGTTTGGATGGTCATGTGGATACAGCCCACAATCTTGGCGCCTTTTAAAGGCTGCTCAGCTTGGTAGCGCTGGCGTAAGCCCATCAGGGCGGGCATTTCGGTTTCGGCAAGTTTGATTTCTTTGCGCCCATAGTCGGCAAGGCTGATGTCAGCCACTTTATAATCGGTGAATGGGTTGGCAGATGAAGCAGCATTTCCTGCGTTCATAATTCTCTCCTGAGTCGGTGCTTTTCGGATTAAATAGACAAAAAAACGCAGATGCCGTTATTTATTTTGACTTAATTTGCAGTAAGGACAAAAACCGAGCCTAGCTATTTTTCTCTTGTACCCGCTGTTGTCTTGTACAAAGGTTATCTTGTACCTTGTATATAGATAGGTACCCATAAATCATAGCTGCAGCATCTCTCGGTGAGACTATTGTAAAAAAAAATTACCAAAAAGTCATGTTTTTCCTTGCAAAATCAACTTAAGTTAAATAACAAAACAACAATTTATCGCAAATATTACATTTCACTGTAATTAATTACATAACCACATATAAAAAGTAAATAAACATAAAAGACATTGCTGAAAAATTGCGTTTAAATATGCTCAAGGGTAACGTAACAAAATATGTCAACGCTTTTACTTTTTACTAACGGCTTTTTTATTGCCAATGCATTATAATTGGCGAGTGAAGTGTTTAGTTTTCAATCGGATTTTTAAAATCCTGTTTTAAGGAGATTTACATGAAAGCATTAAAATTGGCTGCCATCCCAGCGGCATTAATCGCCACCTCAGCATTTGCCCAGCCAGTTGTGGTTGAGCAACAAGTAATCGCAGAACCTGTGGCAGTATCTACCACCACTTATGATGCAGAAGCAGGCATGGTAAAAAACACCACTACTCAAGTTGTTGAAGGTACCAAAACTGTATTTGGCACAGTGACTCACCCAGCCTCAATCAGCGCTGAAGTTGGTACAACAGGCTATGGCGTAGGCTTGGCTTGGGGTCTAAACGACAAAACTGACCTAGTTGCAGGTTGGAACGGCGGTAAATTTGATGACAACATCGATTTAGACTCTGATGACTCTTATATCAACTACCGTAAAGTATTGGGCAAAGGCTTCAAAAACTTCCAAGGTACCCTTGACTACAAAGCAGACATGAGTAACCCATACCTAGGTGTCAACCTACACCCATTATCAAATGGTTTTACAGTGGGTACAGGTATCATCTATAACGACAGCGATGCTAGCGCAACTCTAACGCCAAGAACGGATGGTACAAATATTAGCATCAACGACACAGATTACCCGGTACCAAAAGACAGTTCTTTAAGTGTTGACGCTAAATACAAAAACAACTTAGCGCCTTACTTGACATTGGGCTATCACCCAGATATCACCACTCGTTTTGGCTTATTTGGTGAAGTAGGTGCGGCGTATGTTGGTAAAGCAGACGTAAAAGTATCAGGTACCAACGGTGTGCCACAAAAAACCATCGATGCAGTACAGCAAGAAGTGGACTCACGTGACAACAAATGGTGGCCAATTGCCAAAGTTGGCGCAACTTACCGCTTCTAACATTGTCCATACCCTACACAAAAAAACGATGCCTTTGCGCATCGTTTTTTTTGTAAAATTTTTTAAAAAGCGTATTTAAACAGGTTTCCAAAAAAATTTTGGTAACTTACCCACACATGCCATTGGGCATTATCCCGCCAAGACTGCGCGCGAAAATACTTCCCTTAATTCAAAACCTGTATGCACCTGCGAAATCCCCTCAATGCGGTTTAGCCTGTGCAGCAAAAACTCCTCATAATGTGCCATATCTCTTACCACCGCTTTAATCAGGTAATCTTCGCTACGTCCTGTCACAATGCTACAGCTCACCACTTCAGGGAACGCTTGCAATTTTTGCTCAAAGTTACTAAAGCGCTCGGCAGTATGTTTATCCATACTAATGGCAATAAAAACAGCCAGCTGATAGCCCAACTTTCGTGGATCGGTGACCAAGCGATAGCCCGTAATAACCCCCGCTTCTTCTAACTGTTTTACCCGCCTTGCACACGGTGTGGGGCTCAAATTGACACGTTCTGCCAACTCAAGGTTGCTCATACGCGCATTATTTTGTAAAACAGCCAAAATTTCTTGGTCTTTTTTATCCAGTTGGTACATGGTAGTTTCTCTTATGTTAGTGATTTTGACTCAAAATTTGGTTGATATTAGTGATTTATTTCATTATCTGGTTAATTTATAGCAAAATTTGGTTACTTTTTCTAGTCAAAAAACCGTATAATTATTTCATTGTTTGTTGTGCCTACCAATGAGGGAGCCAAAAAATGTCCATCCAGCCAAAAAACACTGCCTTTGATCATAAAAAATACCAGCCATTTGCGTTTGCGCCAAAACTGCCAGACCGCACTTGGCCAGACCAAACCATCACCAAAGCACCAATTTGGACATCGGTGGATTTGCGAGACGGTAACCAAGCCTTGATTGAGCCGATGAGCATTGAGCAAAAAATGCGCTTTTTTGATTTATTGGTGGATGTAGGCTTTAAAGAAATCGAAATTGGTTTCCCATCAGCGGCGCAAGTTGAATATGACTTTACCCGTAAGTTGATTGAAGGCGGTCATGTGCCCGATGATGTGACTTTGCAGGTATTGGTGCAAGCGCGTGAACATTTGATTCGCCGCACATTTGAGTCATTAAAAGGCGCAAAGCGTGCCATTGTCCATGTGTATAATTCCACCTCAAAAGTGCAGCGTGACAAGGTTTATCAAAAAAACCTTGAGGATATCACTGCCATTGCGGTAGAAGGGGCGACCTTGTTGCGTGATTTGTCAAAAGAGTACCCTGAGACCGAGTGGGTGTTTGAGTACTCACCTGAGAGTTTTTCACAAACAGAAGTTGATTTTTCTGTGAAGGTATGTGATGCGGTGTGTCAAGTGTGGCGTCCTGATTTGGGACAGCAAGTGATTTTTAACTTACCATCAACGGTGGAAAGCTCAACCCCAAACCTTTATGCTGACCAGATTGAATATTTTTGCCGTCACTTGCCAATGCGTGAGCACGTGATTGTCAGTTTGCACACCCACAATGACCGTGGCTGTGCGGTGGCCGCCAGTGAGCTTGGCTTGATGGCAGGGGCTGACCGTATTGAAGGCACGCTTTTTGGCAATGGCGAGCGTACGGGCAATATGGATATCATGGTCATGGCGATGAATATGTATAGCCAAGGGGTTGACCCACAGCTTGATTTTAGCAACATGAGTGAGATTGCCCAAGTGGTGAGCGAGTGTAACCAGTTACCGATTCATCCGCGTCATCCCTATGTGGGCGAGCTTGTCTTTACCGCATTTAGTGGCTCACACCAAGATGCCATCAAAAAATCGCTGGATTATAACCAAAAAAATGCCCAAGCCACCCAAGGCTTGTGGGATGTCGCGTACTTGCCGATTGACCCTGCGCATATCGGACGTGGCTATCAAGATGTGGTACGTATCAATAGCCAATCAGGTAAGGGCGGTGTGGCGTATATCTTGCAGCGTGACTTCGGCTTTCATTTGCCGCGCTGGACGCAGATTGACTTTAGCCGCGTGATTCAGCAAGAAGCCGAACGCCGTCAAACAGAGCTAACCTCCGATGATGTGATTAACGTATTTGAAAATACCTACTTGAACCAGTCCGCCTTGGCATTACAGGACTATGAAATCAAAAATACTGGCGGCGCGGTGAGCTTTAAAGGCTCGGTGCGCTTAGGCGATGAGGTGGTGGATGTGGTCGGCAACGGTAATGGCCCATTATCTGCCTTTATCAATGGCATTGCAGACAAACTGCAAAAAAACATTCATGTTATCAATTATGCTGAACACGCGCTTACCCAAAACGACATTACCAGCACGGATGCCAATGCGGTGGCGTATTTACAGCTCAATATTGACGGCGAGATTTATTCAGGGATTGGTACATGTTCAAGCACCGTGTCCGCCATGCTAAAAGCTGCATTATCAGCGTTGGCACAAGCGCAATTGGTTGATAGCGTTCATAGCCCAGCATAAAATCGTTTCTTATTTCACTTTAACTTACCTGTCTGCCAAAGACAGGTTTTTTTGGGTTAGCCTTTAAAAAAAATTGTAAAAAATTAAAAAATACAATTGATAATAAGAATAATTATCATTATTATAAACATTGAATCAAACCATCTGTACAAAGGTTATGACTATGTTTGTGTGTATTTGTAATGCAGTAAAAGAAAGTCAAATTAAAAAAGCAATCACAGCAGGGCATCACAGTATCGAAGCACTTCAAGCCGAACTTGATGTAGCGACCTGCTGCGGGGGCTGCCAGCCCATGATTGAATCTTACCTAGATGAACATGCCCAGCAAGTCGTGGCTTGTCAAAACCTCTATATTGAAGCAGTTTGACCGCTACCAAACTCTACCAAAGACGCTATCAACCCAAAAAATTTTGTGAACAAGCGGCAATTTTTGCTTTGATAAACATTGGTTTGTCATGATAAGATGCAAGTAATGAGTAACGATTTATTTAATTTGGGTAAGGAGGCAACCATGAAAG
>CALAPG010000287.1 GCA_937889485.1 uncultured Moraxella sp.
GCGCCCATTTTAAAGCGATCAGCGCCGGATGACATCCGTGTGCTTTTGCGATTTCCTGCATCTCAGGTGCCTGCAGATCTGCTACATCTTCCGGACACATATCTCTCTCCGGTCTCTGTGGAGAACCAAGCGGCATAAATCCGATCGGCTGAATATCATGGGCCATCAGATAATCAAAAATTTCCTGCGGCAAACGAGACGGTAATAATACCCGTTTGATACTTAAATGCATATTTTCCAGATCGACCACCGCTGCTTCCGTACGGGGAATGGTTGCATCATAAATCAATACTGAAGGGTAAAGCAGACGTTGGCTATTGACCGACATGACAAGTCCAACCTGACCATTTGACAACTCAACCACGCTGCCTGGGGGATAAATGCCCAAGTGCTTGATTAATAAACCGATGTAGTCTTTATTTAACTGCTGCGTTTTTGGGTATGATGTATTACTTCGTACCTGTACAGATTGGTCGACCTATTTATTCTTATCGTTTGTCAATTATCCACTTTTGGGCACTGATTGCCTCTTATATGTGGGCAGGCGGTCACCATCTTCATTATTCAGCACTACCTGACTGGGCTCAGTCTTTGGGTATGGTTTTCTCTATTATCTTATTTGCACCTTCTTGGGGCGGTATGATTAACGGGGTACTTACCTTATCGGGTAGTTGGGATAAATTACGCACAGACCCCATTATCCGTTTCTTGATTGTTGCTTTGTCATTCTATGCCATGTCAACTTTTGAAGGCCCAATGATGTCTATCAAAACCGTTAATGCGTTGTCGCATGACACGGACTGGACAGTAGGTCACGTTCACTCAGGCGCTCTAGGCTGGGTTGGTATGATTACCGTAGGTTCTTTGTATGTGCTCATTCCGCGCTTATGGAATAAGCAAAAAATGTACTCAACCGATCTAATTACTACCCATTTCTGGTTAGCCACTGCAGGTACTATTTTTTATATTGTATCACTTTGGATTTCAGGTATTGGTCAAGGTATGATGTGGCGTGCAACCAACCCAGATGGAACGCTAGTGTATAGTTTTGTTGATACCGTGTTGTTCTCACATTACCCTTATATTGGTCGTGCGTTTGGTGGTTTATTGTACCTATCAGGTATGTTTGTCATGGCTTATAACGTGTACAAAACACTGACTGTGCCTGATGCCAAAGCAATTGAAGTAGATAACACCGCTACACCTGTTGTAGAAACTGTTACTGCAAAACAGATTTAAGGAGAGACTCATGAAACTCAATCATGAAATTATTGAAAAGAATACGGGTCTTCTACTTATTTTAATCGTTATTTCTATCAGCTTTGCGACGTTAGTAGAAATTGTTCCATTAATTTTTACTAAGGAAGTTAACCAACCGTTGCCCAATATGAAGCCATGGACTGCCCTAGAATTGGAAGGTCGTGATATTTATATTCGTGAAGGTTGTCACGTTTGCCACACACAAATGGTACGCCCATTACGTGCAGAAGTAGAACGCTACGGACCTTATTCTCGTGCCGCTGAGTCAACCTGGGATCACCCATTTTTGTGGGGTTCAAAACGTACAGGCCCTGACCTTGCGCGCGTAGGCGGTCGTTATTCAGACGACTGGCAACGCGAACACTTAATTAATCCACAAGCTTTGGTACCTGAATCTGTGATGCCATCTTTTGCTTGGTTAGCAAAACGCGACGTTAATAGCACAGAAATACAGGCTAAAATGCGTTTATTCCGTGACCATTTTGGGGTGCCTTACAGTGATGCTGATATTGAAGGCGCACCTGATGCGGTTCAAGGTAAAACTGAGCTAGATGCGATTGTTGCTTACCTCCAACAGCTTGGTACGGCAATGAAGGGTCAACGTTAATGTTGGGCACATTGCATAGTATCGCAACGGTTGCAGCGTTTATCGCCTTTATTGCGATTGTTTGGTGGGCGTATTCGCCAAACAATCGTAGCCGATTTGAAGAAGATGCAAAACTTGCGTTAGATGATGAGGATATGACCCAGTTATCACAACGCGATAAGGATAAAAAATGAGTGGATTTTGGAGTTTTTGGGTAACCCTATTTTCCATAGGCTGTTGGGCTTGGATTTTATACTGGCTAGTGGGTGTATTGGGTTACCGCCCCACCATCGCAGAAGATGGCACAACAGGCCATGAATACGATGGTATTCAAGAGTATGATCGTCCGTTACCAAAATGGTGGCTTATCATCTTTTGGGGTACCTTGGCTTGGGCATTGTTGTACTTGCTGCTATTCCCATCGGTAATGCCAGGATCTTGGAAAGGTATTACCACGGTTAAAGTAGATGGTCAGGATGTGCCATGGACGAGTGCCAATGAATTAGCGTCAGACCTTGAGCGTAATAATGCCGTTTTTACCACGACATTTAACGATAAAATTCTTAAGGATCAAGCAGTAACCACACAGATCAGCAACCTTGCCAAGCTTCAAGCACAGCAAGCAAAAAATGCTGAACCCAATCCAGAGCTTAAATCACAGATTGATCAAGGGATTGTGGCATTGGCGCCTGCCGTACAAAAATTGTCACAAGATCCACAAGCAATTAAGATTGGACAACGTCTATTTTTGCAGAACTGTTCTGTTTGTCACGGTTCGCAAGCGCATGGTGCTACAGGTTATCCAAATTTAACGGATAATGACTGGATTTATGGTGGTACACCCGATAAGATTTTGTTAACCCTTAATCATGGTCGTGTGGGTGGTATGCCAGCGTGGAAAGCACAAATTGGCGAAGATGGCGTACGCGCTGCCGCTGAATACGTGTTGTCTTTATCACCTGGACATGGTTCAAAAGATAATGGGGCGCTAAACCCTACCCTAGTGAGCCAAGGTAAAGCTATCTTTGATACTAACTGTGCGGTGTGTCATGGTAAAGATGCCAAGGGTAACCAAGACGTCGGTGCTTTAAACTTGACGGATGATATTTGGTTATATGGCGGCGATCGTGAAACTGTGCGTACTACCTTACGTAATGGTCGTGCTGGTGTGATGCCACATTGGGATACCAAGTTGGGTAATGAGCGTATTATGTTGTTGGCGGCTTATGTTTATTCTTTAAGCGACCACACCAAAGATGCGGCACCTGCCCCCATGACAGCGACGGCAACCGCCAGCGCTGCAAAATAATAGCCACATCAACGTTAAAACAAAAAAGCGAGCCTTATGCTCGCTTTTTTTTATGCCAAGTTTAGGCTAAGTTTTGGTATTCGCTCTCATTAAAGCCAACCAATATGGTATCGCCTTTGATAAGGATAGGACGTTTGATGAGGCTAGGTTGCTCTGTCATCAAGGTGATGGCAAATTGAGTATCGGCTCTAGCTTGTGATTTTTTCTCATCGCTCAGTTGGCGATAGGTTGTGCCTTTGGTATTGATGACTTTATCAATGCCGACTTGTTCAACCCAATGGCTTAGGGTGGCTTTATCAATGCCTTGTTTTTTGTAGTCATGAAACTCGTAGCTAATACCAAGCTCAGTGAGTTGATCGAAGGCTTTTTTCATAGTACTACAGTTTTTGATGCCATAGAGGGTGATACGCATCTTCGCTCCTTTTTCTGTCGCAATTTGTGTGGATTTAGGCTATGCTATAGGGTCTTTAAACAATTTCATTGTCAACCGTAAAACAAGACTATTATGAGTAATCCAGCTATCACCAGTCAATATCATCCAAAAATCATTGAGTCTACCCAACAGCAAAAATGGGCGCAAGACAACCGCTATCAAGTTAACAACGCGGCAACCACCAAGCCTACGCGCTATATTTTATCAATGTTTCCCTATCCTAGCGGAAAACTGCATATGGGGCATGTACGCAACTATACCATCAGTGATGTATTAAGCCGCTATTATCGCCTAAAAGGCTATGAGGTGTTACAGCCTATGGGGTGGGATGCGTTTGGGATGCCTGCTGAAAACGCCGCTATTGCCAATGGCGTTGCGCCCGCGGCTTGGACGTTTTCAAATATTGATAATATGAAAACCCAATTAAAAGCGTTGGGTCTGTCGATTGACTGGTCAAGAGAATTTGCCACTTGTACGCCAGAATATTACCAATGGGAACAATGGTTATTTGTTCAATTATATAAAAAAGGCTTGGTATATAAAAAGTTATCTACGGTCAATTGGGATCCCGTTGATAATACAGTACTTGCCAATGAACAAGTAGTCGATGGGCGCGGCTGGCGCTCGGGGGCGTTAATTGAAAAACGTGAAATCCCCATGTACTACTTTAATATCACCGCCTACGCTGAAGAGTTATTGGCGGATTTGGACAAGCTTGAGGGACATTGGCCACAGCAAGTCATTACCATGCAGCGCAACTGGATTGGTCGTTCTGAAGGCATGGAAATTCACTTCCCTTATACGTTAAATGGCGAAGAAAAAACCCTCGATGTGTTTACAACCCGTCCTGATACGTTGATGGGTGTTACTTACGTCTCGGTGGCGGCCGAACATCCTTTAGCCAAACATGCTGCCAAAACCAACGCTGAGTTGCAAGCCTTTATTGACGTTTGTAAAAAAGGTTCAGTGGCTGAGGCAGACCTTGCCAAAGCAGAAAAAGTAGGCATGAATACAGGTTTGACCGTCACCCATCCTCTCACGGGCGAGAAAATTGCAGTATGGGTCGCAAATTATGTCTTAATGAGCTACGGCTCTGGGGCAGTTATGGCGGTACCTGCGCATGATGAGCGCGATTTTGAATTTGCCAATAAATATGCCTTGCCCATCAAACAAGTGATTGATGTGGCGGGACAAACTTTTGATAACACCACTTGGCAAGACTGGTATGCCGATAAGCAGCAAGGCGTGGGTATCAATTCAGGTGAATTAACGGGTCTCAACTTTAAACAATCTTTTGACCACGTT
Organism: uncultured Moraxella sp.; assembly: GCA_937889485.1. Taxonomy (GTDB): domain Bacteria; phylum Pseudomonadota; class Gammaproteobacteria; order Pseudomonadales; family Moraxellaceae; genus Faucicola. Next base: position 4,894 of record CALAPG010000287.1, read on the forward strand.
CTAGCTTTATTAGAAGCCAAGGGGCTGGGCAAAAAAACCATCAATTATCGACTACGGGACTGGGGTGTATCACGTCAACGCTATTGGGGCTGTCCAATTCCCGTCATTAACTGTGAGCATTGTGGTACAGTGCCCGTTCCAGAGAGCGACTTGCCTGTGGTGTTGCCTTTAGATGTGGTACCCGATGGGCGCGGCAACCCGCTGAACCAAATTGCGGCTTTTACCGATGTTGCATGCCCAAGCTGCGGCAAACCTGCCAAACGCGAAACCGATACCCTTGATACGTTTGTCGAATCAAGCTGGTACTATGCTCGCTTTGCCTCCCCTAATTATGTTGATGGCATGATTAACAAAGTAGCGGCCGAAAAATGGCTGCCCGTTGATCAATATGTGGGCGGGGTAGAACATGCCGTGCTACATTTGCTTTATGCGCGTTTTTTCCAAAAACTGATGCGCGATGAAGGCTTAGTAGAAGGCGATGAGCCCTTCACTGACTTATTAACCCAAGGCATGGTACTAGCAGGCACGTTCTTACGCGAAAATGCCGATGGCAGTACCACTTACTATTTCCCTGATGACGTTGATTTGATTTATAACGACAGAGGACAGCCCATTAGCGCAACACTCAAAGCGGACGGCAAACCTGTCACCATTGGCAAAATTGAAAAAATGTCAAAGTCAAAAAATAACGGTGTTGACCCACAATCTACCGTAGAGCAATACGGCGCCGATACCGTGCGTTTGTATACCATGTTCACCGCGCCTGTTGAGCAAACCCTTGAATGGATAGATGATGGTCTTAAAGGTCCCTACAACTTCTTGAAAAAAGTATGGCGCTATAGCGTGGCGCATCAGCAAGCCTTACAAGACAAAAAACTCGATGCCAAGACATTGGTTGTCAATACCGATGACTTATCCAAAGCTGCCAAACAATTGCGCCGCAAAACCCATGATACCATTGGCAAACTTGATGATGCCTTTGGCAAAAACATGGCATTGAACACGCCCGTGTCATTTTTGATGGAATTATACAACGAACTTGCCGTGTTCGAAATTTTGTCCGACAGTGACTTGGCGGTAGCAAATGAAGCCTTAATTACCTTATTAACGCTATTAACCGTCTACGCGCCCCACATGTCTGAAGTACTGCTAGAGCAATTGGGCCTCGACCCAATGACACTCACCTATCCTACCCAAGATGCCACCGCCTTAGTACAAGATACCATTACCATGGTGGTACAGGTTAATGGTAAAATTCGTGGTAAATTAGAAGTGGCGCCCAACACCGATGCCGACTTGCTAAAAACCCAAGCCAAACAACTTGACAGTGTGGCAAAGTTTATTACAGGCGATATCATCAAAGAAATCGTGGTGCCAAACAAACTGGTTAACATTGTTATCAAGGCATAGCAAGGGTTAGGTTGGCAACAACATGAACCCTAATTACCAAAATAGCACCTCATTTGATGACAATCATTTTATGCCATCAATCCAATGATGGTGCTATTGGTTGGGATGGTCAGTACGTTTTTGACAGGTAAAAACATGAATCAAGCAAAGTATCAAACCAAAACAAAAACCCTGCTGCCGTTACTCTTGAGTGGCATTTTTCTTACTCAATTATCAGCCTGCGGTTTTCAGTTACGCGGTTATGTTAGCCCAATGTCCCAGCAAATTCCAAATACGGTACTTATTTTTGGCAGTAGTCCAGAGGACTATGCCGTCAAAAATGCGCTAAAAAAACAGCTGACCCAGCTTAGTATTAAAACTGACAATGCATTACCCACCAAAAATACACCCGCTATCCTGCCAGCCAGTATTGAAGTCAAAAATATTCGGCTGCAAAACTATCAACTGCGGGGTATCCTTACCGAAATCCGCATGGTTTTGAGCGCGGATGTAACCTACCACGCCTTAGAAAACGGGCAACCCGTCACCTTAACCAATACCATTCAGGTACAGCGTAGTTACCAGTATGACCAAGGCGTTGTCGCAACCGACAACCCCCAAGCAGAACAAATCAAGCTTTGGCTGTATGATAACCTCGCCCAGCGTGTGGCAGATCAGTATATGGCACTGAGTTTACCAAAACTTGCTACCAAAGCATCTCAATAAGTTATTAATCTCACCAATGCAGCATCGTTTTTTAGACGCGTTTCAACAGACCAAAACCCTACAAGCACCTGCTACGGGGCTTTGGCTTATGCATGGTGATGAAGATTTGTTACCACAATGGCTTATCGAAAAACTCACCCCCCATTGGCTAGCTCATGGTATGTCCATCACCCGTATGGATATCACCAGTGTCAAATCTTGGCAAGCGGTACTTGCCGAGCTCACTAGCTTATCTTTATTTGAGGAAAACAAAACGCTGATTGTCCAAGGTAACCATAAACCCGACAAAGAAGCGTTGGCATCATTGCAGCAATTTGCCACCCAAAACCCTACTAATTGTTTGGTGGTCATTACTGATAAATACGACAAAAAAAGTCAAAGCAGCGCATTTTTTCAGCTTTGTGTCAAGCATGGACAAGTCATTGACTGCCACCTTTACCAAGAAGTACAGCGTGAACAGTTATTAAAACAACATGCCCAAGATTTTGGCTTACAGTTATCTTATGAGGCATGGCAAATGCTGCTGGTACAAACACAGCACAACTTATTGTCTGCTTACCAAACGTTGTGGCGATTGTCGTATCTATATGTGCCAAAAGCGGCGGATAGCTTGGTCAAAATTGCGTCCGATGAGCTCCAAGAAGGACTAGTCAGCCAGTCTATTTTTACCACGTTTGATTTGTCAGATGCCATGTTGGCAGGTAATATACCGCAAGTTGCTGCCATTCTGCAGCAGCTAAAAACTAGCGAAGAGCCCGAGAGTTTGGTGTTATGGACAATCGCCAAAGATATGCGCCATATTCAAAGCTTGCTAACGGGTGCTAGTTTTCAAAGTTTGGGCATTTGGCAAAGTAAACAAGCCTTGTATACGCAGGCGTTACGCCGCCATAATCAACAAACAACACTATATTGGTCTGACGCGTTGTACCAAGCTGACCGTGCCATTAAAGGGCTTACTCATCTGCCTGCTTGGGAGTTACTGTATCAACTCGCCTTTAGCGTGGCAGGACGTCCACTCTTTACCAATTTTGCTTTGATATCCTAAACTTGATATCTTAACTTATTTATTGCCCCATTGCTCACAGCAAATTTCATAACTGCGACAAGCCAATTATAATTGAGTAAGGTGGATTTCTTATACTGCCTTGATTATGCTATATTTTATTGCGCCAAGCAAAAATTGGGCATATTTTTATTGCAATTAATTCTCATTTGCATTTTAATAGCGCTGTTTTAGCACGCGGGTAACCGTATTTTCTCCCTGTCTTCATTGGTTTTTTAAAAGGTTTATTCACATGACCCTTACCCAAAAAAAATGGCTCAAATGGGCGGTTATCGGCTTTATATTGGGTACCATTGCGGTGCTGGCGTATCGCTATTTTCAACCCAAAAAAGCCGCGCCTACCTATATCACCGCTACCGCTGAACAAGCAGATATTGAAAACAGTGTCATGGCGACGGGTAAAGTTGAAGCACTCAACCAAGTGGACGTAGGGGCTCAAGTCTCTGGCGAGGTCACCAAACTTTATGTTGAAGTGGGGCAAACGGTCAAAAAAGGCGATATCATTGCGCAAATTGACCCACAAACCTTACAAAATGGTTTGGTAACACAGCAAGCAGGGCTGCAACAAAGCCAAGCCAGCCTACAAAGCAGTCAGGCGGCTTACGCCACCAAACAAGCCGCGCTTGCTAGCGCGCAAGCAGACCTCAAAGGCAAACTAGCCACCTTGCAACAAGCCCAACAAGCCTATACTCGCTTAAACTCATTAATGGCGATGAATGCTATCTCCAAACAAGAACTTGAGCAAGCTGCCACCAACCTCAAAACCGCCCAAGCTGCCACAGAAGCCGCCAAACAGGCCATTGCCACGGCAAATGCCAACTTAATTGCCAGCCAGTCAGAAATTGCGAGTGCCAAAGCCGCCATCAAAAAATCCCAAACTGATGTCAACACGGCACAAAAAAATCTAGGTCATACCCAAATTGTAGCGCCCATGTCTGGCACCGTCATCTCCATCACCACCAAACAAGGGCAAACCGTCAACGCCAACCAAACCGCACCCACGATTGTCACCCTTGCCCAGTTAGATAAAGTACGCATCAAAGCCAAAATTTCTGAAGCTGACGTGGTCAATTTACGCGCTGGCATGCCTGTGTACTTTAATATCATCGGCAACCCCGACAAAAAATTTCAAGCCGCTTTAACCGCCATCGAGCCAGCCCCTGAAGGCACAACCGCCAACAAAACCAATACAAGCACCGATGCGGCTGTTTATTATATGGGCTATTTTGACGTCCCAAACCCAGATGGCATACTGCGCATCAATATGACCGCACAGGTATACATTGTCCAAGATAAAGCCCGCAACGTACTCACCGTGCCCGCAGCAGCGATCAAGCATGATGCAAAAATTGGCAGCTATGTTGACGTGGTACAAGCAGATGGCACCACCCAAAAACAAGCGATTAAAACAGGTATCAGCAACCGCATTAATACCCAAATTATCAGTGGCATCCGTCAAGGCGATAAAGTCGTAGTGGGTGATGCCACCAGCGAGAGCAGCAAAGCAAGCGGTGCAAAATCTACCAAAAAACGCCCTACAATGATGTAATCTGTTTTGCCATGGCGTTGATGTGCCAAGTTAGCAGTGAAAAGTGCGGATAACCCACCACTGTTAGTGATTAAAACGCCAATACTGCCTTTACCCAGTTCGCCCATTTTTGATTGACCACAACCCACTAATAACGACATAAGACAGCCAATGGTTACCACAACGCCCCAACTAGCCAACAAAAACCCCATCATGCAAGTACAGGGGCTTATCCGTGAGTTCCCAGCAGGCGAGGATAAAATCCGCGTCCTGCACGGGGTAGATTTAACCATCTATCAAGGCGAAATGGTGGCTATTATTGGGCAATCAGGCTCAGGCAAATCCACCTTAATGAATATTTTGGGCTGTCTTGATCAACCTTCGGCAGGTAGTTATTGCATCTATGGCAAACCTATTGACCAACTCAGCGCAGACGAACTTGCCCAATTACGCCGCGAACATTTTGGATTTATCTTCCAGCGCTATCACCTACTTGGCGATATTAGCGCCCAAGACAACGTTGCCGTGCCTGCCGTTTATGCTAGCATGGCAATCCATGCCCGAGAAAACTGTGCCAAACAGCTACTGGCAGACCTAGGGCTTGCCGACAAAACCGCGAACCGCCCAAGCCAACTATCAGGTGGGCAGCAGCAGCGCGTTTCTATCGCGCGCGCTTTGATGAATGGCGGCGACGTCATATTAGCCGATGAGCCAACAGGCGCACTAGACAGCAAATCGGGTGCCGATGTCATGGCTATCTTGCAAGACCTAAACCGCCAAGGTCACACCATTATTATGGTAACTCATGACCCTAGCATCGCCGCCCAAGCCCAGCGCGTGATTGAAATCAAAGATGGTCGCATTCTAAAAGATTACTACACCGAACAACCATGGGATAAACCTTCTGTCAACACAAACCTTGCCTTTGAGCAAAAATCTGGTCTATCCGCCTTCTTTGACCGCCTAACTGAAGCCTTTAAAATGTCGGTTTTGGCAATGAAAGCCCATAAAATGCGCACTTTGTTAACCATGTTAGGTATTATCATTGGTATTGCCTCTGTGGTATCGGTAGTGGGTCTAGGGCAAGGCTCTCAACAAAAAATTCTCAATGATATCAGCTCCTTAGGCACCAATACTTTAACCATACGAGATGGCTATAAATTTGGTGACCCTCGCC
>CALAPG010000288.1 GCA_937889485.1 uncultured Moraxella sp.
GACAACCAAGGTAGCAAGACCCAGCCATGCCGACGGGTCAGTAAGAAGTTCAATCATAGGAGATTTATTAGTAGCCTGTGTTATATCAGTAGGAATATTTACCCTAAAAAAATAGCAATAAATATCCCACAAAAAATTAAATGTTAGAGTGGATCACATCGACATCAGCAATCATAGGCGTCAGCGGTGGTTTAATGACATCCACCTTGCTCGCCTGCGCAATTTTTGCCTAATTATGCGTTGATATCGTCACCAATACGGCATGCGCTAACATAGCAAATCATGCCAAAAAATCAATGACAATTTATCACTGTTTGTGTGCCATTGCGTATTGCTGCCAGTCGGGTATCTATTTTTTGCTACCATGACCATGACATTAACGATAGTTGCAGCCTAGCTTAGGCGATACTAGCTTAGGCGATAATTGGCAGATTGTGCATGTGCTGCCAAGTTTTCTTCTACCGCCAGAGCACTGGCTGTTTTTGCTAGCAGCTGGCTACCCGCCGCTGTACAATAAATAATCGATGATTTTTTCTGAAAATCATAGACCCCTAGTGGTGAGCTAAAGCGTGCAGTACCTGACGTGGGTAATACGTGGTTGGGTCCTGCACAATAGTCGCCAATGGCTTCGGGGGTATAACGCCCCATAAATATCGCGCCCGCATGGCGAATCTCCGCCAACATACTACTTGGATCATCAACAGACAATTCCAAATGCTCAGGAGCAATGCGATTAATTATTGCCACCCCTTCAGCACGGTCTTTTACCAATATTAGCGCCCCACGATTGGCAATTGATTGTTTGGCAATATCGGCTTTGGGTAGGTGGGTAAGCGCTTTATCAATTTCTTGAGCCACTTGGTTAAGCAAAGTCTCACTCGTGGTCACAAAAATTGCTTGTGCCACGGTATCGTGCTCCGCTTGTGATAATAAATCCATGGCTAACCAGTCGGCGCGGTCTTGACAGCTGCCTTCAGCATACACCAATACCTCAGAAGGACCAGCAATCATATCAATGCCTACTTGCCCAAATACCGCACGTTTGGCGGCTGCCACGTATTTGTTGCCAGGCCCAGTAATTTTATCAACTTGTGGGATGCTTTGCGTACCGTATGCCAGCGCTGCCACTGCCTGCGCGCCGCCAATAGTAAACACCCGATCCACACCCGCCAAATAAGCAGCAGCCAATACCAGCGGATTTAATTCACCGTGCGGGGCTGGCACAACCATGATAATCTCGCCCACTCCTGCAACTTTAGCGGGAATGGCGTTCATCAACACACTAGAAGGATAGCTTGCCAAGCCGCCAGGCACATAAATCCCTACTTTATCCAATGCTGTCACTTGTTGACCTAAGGTATTGCCAAGCTCATCTTGGTATTGCCAGCTGTTTTGCACTTGGCGCTCATGAAAGGATTGAACCCGCGTGGCTGCAAGCTCCAGTGCCGATTTAATCTCCTCAGACAGATTATCAAAGGCTTGCTTTAACTGAGCAGATGACAATTCAAGAGCAGAAAATTCTGTGGCAGGGTGATGATCAAAACGCTGGGTCAGCGTTAGCACAACCGCATCCCCACCTTGTCGCACTTGGGCAATAATATCATCCACCGTGGCAAGTAGCTGTGGGTCATTCACCGTTTCAAACGCTAGCAGCGCGGTCAGCTGTGCGTCAAAATTGGAATCTAAGGTAGATAAAGTACGCATAAAAACTGCCCCTATACGATGAAATAAAATCGAACACTCATGATTGATTGCCACAATGACTATGGCTAGGGTTATGGCCGAGCCACACTTTGTTTAAAACTCTCCAAAATAGGCTCAAGTAACGCAAACTTACGCTTATAACTCACCTGATTGACGATGAGTCTAGATGACACTTGGCAAATTTCTTGGCGTGGTTCTAGCCCATTCGCGCGCAAGGTGTTACCCGTATCAACCACGTCGACAATTAAGTCACCTAGCCCCACCAAGGGCGCAAGCTCCATAGAACCGTACAGTTTTATCACATCCACTTGCTCACCACGACTGGCAAAATAAGCACGCGTCACATTGACGTATTTTGTGGCAATACGCAAACGGCGATTGGGCAGTGTCAATCCAACTTTGCCTGCGGTCATGAGGCGACATTTGGCAATCTGCAGGTCTAATAATTCATAAAGGTTGGAGGAGCCGTGTTCTAGGAGCACATCTTTGCCAGCCACCCCAAAGTCTGCAGCGCCGTGTTCTACATAGGTGGGTACGTCACTTGCCCGTAAGATCAAGACGCGCACCTGTGGATGGGTAGTAGGAAAAATGAGTTTGCGCGATTGGTCGGGATCTTCTAGCAGCTCTACCCCTGCACTGCTGAGCATCGGCAAGGTTTCTTTTAAAATTCGGCCTTTGGACAATGCCAAAGTCAAACCCGTATAATTTTCTTGTATATCATCTACCATGGTTGTTTATTCGCCTTTGATTCGCTCAATCTTGACACCTAGCCCACGAAGTTTTTCTTCAACTTTTTCATAGCCACGGTCAATATGATAAATACGTTCAATGGTGGTCTGTCCGTCTGCTGCCACAGCAGCCATAACCAATGACATTGACGCGCGTAAATCCGTTGCCATCACAGGGGCGGCGGTTAATTTGTCCACCCCTTTCACCACTGCCGTATGACCGTCTACTTTAATATTGGCGCCCATGCGTTGAAGTTCAGGCACGTGCATATAACGATTTTCAAAAATATTTTCGATAATGGTGCTGGTGCCTTCTGCAATGCAAGCTACCGTCATGAGCTGCGCTTGCATATCGGTTGGAAAAGCGGGGTGCGGCAGGGTGCGAATATCGACGGCTTTGGGGCGGCTGGTCATTTTTACATTAATCCAGTCATCTCCCACGGTGACCGTTGCGCCCATTTCCTCAAATTTTTTGAGTACCGACTGCATTAAACTGGCGTCGGTTTTTTTGGCGGTTACTTCACCGCTTGTCATCATAGCAAGCGCAAGGTATGAGCCCGTTTCAATGCGGTCTGGCACTACCGAATACTCACAGCCTTGTAGTTTTTCCACCCCCGTGATGGTCATATAAGCGGTGCCAATCCCTTCGATTTTTGCTCCCATTTTGACCAGCATATTTGCCAAATCAACCACTTCTGGCTCACGTGCGCAGTTTTCAAGGTGAGTGGTACCTTCAGCCAGTGCCGCTGCCATGATGGTGTTTTCTGTACCACCCACCGTGACCATGTCAAAGGTAAAGTGGCAGCCTTTAAGTCTACCACTTGCAGGGGCTTTGGCTTTGACATAGCCATTTTCCACGCTAATGGTAGCACCCATGGCTTCTAAGGCTTTTAAATGCTGATCGACAGGACGCGAACCGATGGCACAGCCACCCGGTAATGATACTTCAGCTTGTCCAAATCTTGCCAGCAGCGGGCCTAGTACCAAGATGGAGGCGCGCATGGTTTTGACAAGATCATAGGGCGCATAGTAGCTATTGATAGTAGCCGTGTCACAGGTTACGGTATCACCTTGCTTGCTAATGGTGATGCCCATGCCTTCAATTAATTTGACCAACGTGGTGACATCTTTTAGGGTGGGGACGTTGGTTAAGGTAGTGGGGGTTTCGCCCAAAATCATTGCCGCAAGCAGCGGCAAGGCAGCATTTTTTGCCCCAGAAATGGTCACTTCGCCATTAATTGGCGTGCCGCCTGTTATTAAAAATTTATCCATCAACTCATCCCTTTATTGTGCTTGTTGTTTAACTTGCCACTCGGCATGGGTTAACGCTTGAATATTTAGGGCATGGATTTCACCAGAAGCAATTTTATCTTTGACCAAAGCCAAAATGACCTGCTGACGGGCAACTAAACGCTTGCCTTCAAAGCTGTCATCAATAACACGGACATCAAACTTATTGCCTTCATTTGCCGCGTCAATTGTGGCATTGGGTAACTGCAATTGGAGTAAATTGATTAAATCTTGAGCATTCATGGGGCTTACCTAGTGAAAAACGCATTATAAAAAGTAGTCATAAAATTACCAATAGCATAGCATAATTTTGGTAAAACTTGGCAAAATCTTGTGATTATCCTAGTACGCCGTGCCTCATCCCCCACTCATAAATGCCGCCTGAATCCACGTCCAATCCAATGGCACTTGCGGCTTGGTGGCAGCCCCTTGAAAACACACTACGTCAAAACGTATATCATAATTATCAAACTGCGGATGACACTGCAAAAATACCTGTGTAACCTTGATGAGTTTACGTTGTTTTGCCGTGCTGATGCTGTCACTGGCACTGCCAAATTGGCTCACTTTGCGCTGCCGTACCTCCACAATGACCAAGGTGTTTGTGCTAGGCGCCTGCATCACCAAATCAATTTCACCCATGTTTTTATAATGCCAATTTTTGGCAACAGTTATTAGACCATGTTGTTCAAGATAGTGTTTTGCCAAGTCTTCAAAGTATTCGCCTTGGCGCTGTTTTGGGGCAGTAAGCTTCATAAATGTGTTTTCTAAAAACGAATCGCTTATAATGATAACAAGATTTTGCAAACTTTGAGAAAAAAAATGACCGCAAGCACAGGCACACTATATATTGTTGCTACCCCCATCGGCAATCTATCCGACATTACCGCCCATGCCATCGATTGCCTAAAAAGTGTCGATCTCATCGCCTGTGAGGACACACGCACCTCAGGCAAACTATTAAACCATTTTAATATTACTACCAAAACATGGGCGTACCACGACCATAATGCCGAAGTCCAAACCCCAAAATTCATTGAGATGCTACAACAAGGTAAAAATATTGCCCTCATATCAGACGCAGGCACCCCGCTTATTAGCGATCCAGGTTTTCGCTTGGTACGCGCCTGTCACCAAAACAACGTGAAAGTCTCCCCTGTAGTGGGTGCCGTAGCGGCAATTGCGGCTTTATCGGTAGCGGGTTTGCCGTCAGATAAGTTTTATTTTTATGGCTTCTTGCCTGCCAAAACCGTAGCAAGACAAAGTGAGTTAGCAAAAATCAAGGCGCTAACTGCCACGTTAATTTTTTATGAAGCACCCCATCGAATTTTAGACTGCCTTGATGACTTAATTGAGGTATTGGGCGGTGAACGTGAAGTGACTTTTTGCCGTGAAATCACCAAGACATTTGAGACAATCTACCCTGCTACGCTGAGCGCGCTAAAGGTTTTTGTGGAAAACGATAGTCATCAACAAAAAGGGGAAATGGTTTTGGTGGTTGCAGGTGCCACGGCATCAGACAATGAAGCAGACAAATACGATGACCTACTTAGACGACTATTACAAGATTTATCGGTCAAAAAAGCCGCACAACTTGCCAGCGATATTACAGGGGCAAAAAAAAATGCCTTGTATGACAGAGCGCTACAGCTAAAATCTTGTCAATAAGCAAATCGGCTCTACCAATAGCCACAAGACAAAACCCAAAATAAAAAAAGCTGAAACATCACATTTCAGCTTTTTTTATCCTCATCTCTTTATACAATAAGCCAGCTATGTTGTCATGGCAGTCCCAATCAATTGTACCAATTGCTGCGCAATATGCGCCTTACTGGCTTTAGCGAGTGTTACCCCATCTACCTTGTCACGAAAAAATACCGTCATGGCATTGTCATCGCTCCCAAATCCGATATCTTTACGTGACACATCATTGCAAGCGATCATATCCAAATTTTTGGCATTTAGCTTGTCTTTGGCATATTTTTCCACATCTTGGGTTTCGGCAGCAAAGCCTACCACAAACACGTCTGCAAATTCTGTGGCTATGGTTGCCAAAATATCAGGGTTTTTGACCAAGTCCAGTGACATTTGTTCTTGGGTTTTTTTGATTTTTTGTGGTACCACATCGCGGGTACGATAATCAGCAACCGCCGCGGTGGCAATAAAAATATCAGTCGCCGTTCGCACAGGTTCACTTTCAACATCGTTTCCAAATTCATCATGCGTATGGTGATGATGGTTATGGTCGTGATCGTGCTCATGGTCGTGATCATGGTCATCACAACAATTTTGTACCACACCCTGAGCACACTCACGCGCCGCTTGTAGCATTTCTTGTGCCGATAGCACATCTATGCGCTCAACAAACAGCGGTGTGGGTAATTGTACTTTTCCCCCTGCAATCAAGGTCACGTTTGCCCCTGCATTGCGGCAGGCCTTTGCCAAGGCAAACCCCATTTTTCCCGTCGAGTGGTTGGATAAAAAACGCACAGGGTCAATAGCTTCAACCGTTGCCCCTGCGGTAATAGTCACATTTTTGCCAAGCAGCACTTGCGGTGTCTGCTGACGATCAATAAAGTATTGCACATATTCAAGTAAGTACTCAGGCTCAGGCAATCTACCTTCGCCCACGTCACCGCAAGCTTGCGCCCCACTGGCAGGCTCAATCACCTCATAATCCAAATCCTGTAACGTTTGGATATTAAGCTTTACGGCATTATTATGCCACATCTGCTGGTTCATGGCAGGCGCCACCACAATAGGTGCCACCGTGGCAAGGCATACCGTAGTCAATAAGTTATCTGCTAAACCCATTGCAAGCTTAGCGATGGTATTTGCCGTAGCAGGGGCAACCACGATAAGATCCGCCCATTTTGCCAATTCAATATGACCCATACCAAGCTCTGCGGTTTCATCCAATAACTCGCTGTGCACGGCATGACCTGTTAATGCCTGAAACGTTAAAGGACTAACAAACGCTTTCGCCGCTGCCGTCATAATAACCCGTACTTGATAGCCCTCTTTGACCAACAACCGCGCAAAAGAGGCCGCCTTATAAGCGGCAATACCGCCTGTTACCGCAATAATAATATTTTTCATAATCACAACTAACAAAAAAAATTGCGAATATAGTAACAATTTTTCATCAACTTAGGTATGATTTAGCCAATATTTTTAGAAGGCGTGAAATAATGTCGATCAAAGATTGGCACATGGATGAAAGACCGCGTGAAAAAATGCTACTCAAGGGGGCGCAAAGCTTATCAGATAGTGAAATCTTAGCTATTTTTTTAAGAACAGGCACAAAAAACCAATCTGCCATAGAACTTGGGCGGCAACTTATCGAAAAATTTGGCAGTCTTGCCCAGTTACTCGCCGCTCCCAGTGAGGAAGTGATGGCTTGCCATGGGATAGGTATCGCAAAATACACCCAGCTTTTAGCTAGCCTTGAAATGGCAAAACGCTACCTAGCCACCCAAGTCAAACAAGCCCCAAGCCTAAATAGCAGCCAACTGGTCAAAGACTATCTCACCACCCAACTACGCCCGCTACCACGAGAAGTGTTTGCAGTCTTATTTTTGACCAATGAACTCACTTTAATACAGTTTGAAATCTTATTTACAGGTGGTATGTCATCTTGCTCAGTTTGCGTCCGAGAAGTGCTCAGACAAGCATTAAAATATGGTGCCAGTCAGCTGATTATCGCGCATAACCACCCGACTACCTCGGCACAGCCGTCAAAAGCGGATATCGAACTCACCCAACACCTAAAAAATGCTTGTCAGTGGGTTGATTTAACACTGGTCGATCATATCATCGTGGGACAGGATACCACCCAATCACTACAAGAACTTGGAGAATTTAACTAACCGCGCTTTTTTAGACTAACGGCGATTTACCCGTCCTTTTATTTTACTTACCGCCCAAATCAGCATCAACAAGCCTATCACCAGCGCAATCACCGCAAAAATAGGCGAGAAAATCGCCAATAACGACAACCCAACTGCTGTGCCCGTTTCTGCCACGGACACCACAGGATTACCCAAACCGCCTGTAGTAGCTGTAGAAGCTACCCGCGTGGTAGCTGCCGCCCCCCTAATAGTAGCCGCTGCCCCACCGCCTGCCACAATTGCCAGCGCCCAAGTCAACGCAGGACTCATATCCGACAACGTAGAGGCCATAACCATCGTACCTGCAACGCCTGCCAATGGCACCGCAATCGTATCTAACACATGATCCACATATGGCACCAAATAACTAATCGACTCCACAATACTTGCCACCCCCAGAATAATCAACGCAGGGGTAGATGCGACCCATTGCCAACTCTCATTGAGTGGTAACACACCAAAATAAGCAGCACAGCTTAGCGCAAATAATGGCACAAAAACCCGAAAGCCCGAACTTGCCGCCAACCCAATCCCCAAAAAAATACTCAAAATCATTTCTGTGGTCATATTCACCATCTCATGCCAACATTATTATTAACTGAAGTTACGCACCGCTAATAGCCTTAAGCTGGGCAAAAGCCGACTG